>CANHON010000166.1 GCA_947462115.1 Deltaproteobacteria bacterium
ATGGCGGTGGGCGGGGTGTGGGCGGCCACCCACCCCGAGGCCTCGATGGGCCCGACGGTGACGGTCTGGGGCACGGTGTTGTTGTGGATGTGGTACGCCGCTGGGCTCCACGCCCGGCTGGTCAGCGGCTGGCAGGGCCGGCTCGCCGCGGTCTTCGGGGTCGGCGGCTTCATGGGGCTCGGCGCGCTCGTGACGGTGGCCGCGCTCGTGCTCCAAGGGTGGCACTAGTGTCTAAGCCACTCAAACAAGGGTGTTTCAGGTCGATGTGGGGGCCCCGATGAAGCTCCTCGCCATCGGCGTCAGCCACCACACCGCCCCCATCGAGGTGCGGGAGCAGCTCGCGGTGCCGCCGGGGCTCGTGCCGGAGCTCCTCCACCGGATCAAGGAGGAGCGCTTCGGCCGGGAGGCCCTGCTCCTGTCCACCTGCAACCGGGTGGAGCTCTATACGGTGATGTCCGAGGGGCGCAGCGCCGAGGAGCTGGTGGGCTTCCTCGCGGCCAACAGCGGACTCAAGGACCGCCACCTCCGCGCCCACATCTTCCGGTACCAAGCCGAAGATGCCCTCCGGCACGTCTTTCGCGTGGCGTCGAGCCTCGACAGCATGGTCGTCGGCGAGCCGCAGATCACCGGCCAGCTCCGCGACGCCTACCGCTTGGCCACCGACGAGCGCAGCGCCGGTCCGGTCCTGCACCGGGTCATCGACCGGGCCCTGAGCGTCGCCAAGCGGGTCCGCACCGAGACCGGCATCGGGCGCGAGGCGGTCAGCGTCGGTCGGGCCGGGGTGGAGCTGGCCCGGCAGGTGCTCGGCGAGCTGGAGGGCCGGTCCGCGCTGCTCATCGGCGCCGGCGCCCACGGGAAGCTCGTGGCACGCTCCATGCTCGGCTACGGCCTCAGCGAGCTCGTGGTCACCAACCGGACCTTCGACCGGGCCTCGGAGCTGGCGGCCCAGCTCGGGGCCAGCGCCGCGCCGATGGAGGACATGGCCCGCATCATGGAGCGGGTGGACGTCGTCATCGCCTGCACCGCCGCGGGCCGCGCCCTCATCCGCCGGGCCGAGCTCGCGCCGGTCATGCGCCGCCGTCGGCTGCGCTCCTTGGTGATGATCGACCTCAGCGTGCCCCGAAACATCGATCCAGACGTCAATCAGCTCGACGGCGTCTACCGCTTCGACGTGGACGATCTGCGGCAGGTGGCGGACGTCGGGGTCGAGAAGCGGCGCGCCGCGGCGGTGGACGCCGAGCGCATCGTGACCGAAGAGTCCGCGCGGGCTTGGCGCCAGATCCAAGCGGAGGGCTACGTCAGCCGGATCGGCGGGGTCGCCCGGCGGGCCGAGCAGATCCGCCTCGCCGAGCTCGAGCGCGCGGGGCTCAGCGGCCTCGACCCCAAGCAGCTCCGGGACGTCGATGCCATGACCCGCGCGATGGTCAAGAAGATCCTCCACCCCGCCATGGTCCGCGCCCGCGCGCTCGCCGAGGCCGGTGACCACGCCACCCTCGACGCGCTCCTCGCCCACCTCGGCGAGGAGGGAGAACCCCGATGAAACGAACGCTCAAGCTCGGCACCCGCGGCAGCCTGCTCGCCCGCGCCCAGAGCCAGATGGTGGCCGACCAGGTCGCCGCGGCCACCGGCTGGGCCGTCGAGCTGGTCATCCTCACCACCCGCGGGGACGCCAACCAGGCGCAGCCCCTGGCGAGCCTCGGCGGGAAGGGGCTGTTCACGCAGGAGCTCGAAGATGGCCTGCGGGAGGGCAGCCTCGACTTTGCGGTGCACAGCCTCAAGGACCTGCCCACCGAGGACGCCGAGGGCCTGTGCTTGGGCGCGATCCCCGAGCGAGAAGATCCGCGCGACGCCATCGTGGGCGGGCCCCTGCTCGACCTGCCGATGGGCGCCCGGCTCGGCACCGGCTCCCTCCGGCGTCGGGTGCAGGCGCTGGCCCTGCGGCCCGATCTCGCGGTCAGCGACATCCGCGGGAACGTCGAGACCCGGCTTCGTAAGCGCGATGACGGCGACTACGACGCCACCATCTTGGCGATGGCGGGGCTCAACCGCCTCGGGCTGCGCCGCGCCGACGTGCTGCCCTTGCCGGTCGAGCAGATGGTGCCAGCGGTGGGCCAGGGCGCGCTGGCCGTGCAGTGCCGGGCCGATGACCCGACCGTGCGTGGGCTGCTGCTGTCCATCGAGCATGCGCCCTCCCGCGAGGCGATCACCGTAGAGCGGGCCTTCCTCCAAGAGTTTGGCGGTGGGTGCAATACGCCAGCGGCCTGCCATGCCTGGCGGGCGGCCGGCGGTCCCCTGCAGGCCGTGGCCGTCGCCCCCTCGCCGACCGGCGGATTGCTCCGATTGAGCGCGGCGGGGGAGGCGCCCGATGCCCTGGGGCGGCAGCTCGCGGCGGCGCTCCGGGCGGGCTGAAGACGCGGCTACCGCTCCTCGGCCGCTTCCTTGGGCGTGGGCGCGCCGGCGGCGCCATCGGGGCAGGCGTCGTCGCAGTCGGCCGGCCATTCGCCCGCGAGCAGGTCGGCGCAGTCGATGGTGGCCAGCGCCTGAATGCAGGAAAATGCCAGCTCTTCATCGTACTCGGGGCACTTGCCGTCCTCGGCGTCGAGTCCGCCCTCCAGCTCCAGGGCGCACTCGGCGTAGCTCTCGTAGCCCATCACCGTGTTGAGGATGTCACAGGCCTCGTAGGCTTGGCAGGCGTTCTCGGCGAAGGCCTCGGAGAAGTCCTCTTGTTTGTACTTGTCGCAGCCGATCAAGGCGAAGCCGAGCAGCAGGCAAAAACGGGCGCGCATGGGTTCTCCAGGGGGCAGGGCCGGGGGCTCAGTCTGCCAAAAGCGGCCAGCGCGACGGCACCGCCACCGCACCTCGGCCGCTGTTTCCCCGAGATTGACCTGCTGCACGTTGATCTCTCGGGCGCGCTTCTGCCGCCTCCTGCTGCGCCCCGGGGGTCCCATGGGCGCGGCTGAAGGGCCCCTGGTGCTGCACGGCCGAGAACGGGCGGAGCCCCTCGCGGGTCTGCTCCGCGCGGCGGGCTTTGGCTCCTTGCACGTGCCGATGATCCAGCTCCGCGACCACGCCGAGCCGCCGCCGAACCGCCCGCCCTCGGTGCTGCTGGTCACGAGCCCGGCGACCGCGCAGCGCTGTCCGGCGCTCAAAGACCTCGGGGCGCCGATCCTCGCGGTGGGTGAGGCGACCGCGCGCGCGCTGACCGGCATCGGGCAGCAGCCCCGGTGGGTGGGCGCGGCCGGCGGGGTGGAGGCCGTGGCGATGCTTCAGGACCTCGTGGCGCGCGGCGAGCTGGGGACCCACCCGGTCGTCTGGGCGGTCGGCGCGCGGGCCCTGTCGGCGCCCCTGGAGGCCGCGCTCGGCGCGCTGGTCGGGGCGGCGGTGCTCCGCTGGTCCGTCTACGAGAACATCGCGGCAGAGGGTGTCGACGCGCAGCTCGCCGCGGCGCCGGCCTGGGTGGGCGCCCTGTTCGCCAGCGGGTCCGCGGTCGAGGCCTATGTGCGCGCCGGCGGACCGGCCCGCTGCCCGGCGGCGGCGCTGGTGGCGATCGGGCGGCCGACCGCCGCGGTCCTCACCGGCGCGGGCCTGCGCTGCGCGGCCATCGCCGAGCGAACGGAGCCCGCGGCGATGGTCGAGGCCCTGGTCCGGGTGTGCGGAGGCGCGCTCAGGCCGGGCGGTACATCGCCCGGGTGAGGTCCTTGGTGAGGTTCTTCTGGTGGCTCTCGATGGTGCCGCCGCCGATCTCCAGCAGCTTCGCGTCGCGAAACAGCCGCTCCACCGGGTACTCTCGGCAGTAGCCCGCGCCGCCCATCACCTGCATCGCGTTGTCGGCCACCTGCTTGCCGACCGGCGTGGCGAAGAGCTTGGCGGCGTCGCTGCCGATGCGGTTGCGGATGCCGGGACCGACGGCCCGCGCGACGTTGTAGACGAGGCAGCGCGCGGCCTCGGTCGCGGCGTAGGACTCACTGATGTACCGCTGGATCTGGCCGAAGTTGTTGATCGACTGACCAAAGGCCTGCCGGTCTTCGCCATAGTCCACCATGATCTCGACGCAGCGCAGCGCGATGCCCACGCTCATGGCGGCCAGGGTCAGCCGCTCCAGCTCGAGGTTCCGCATCATGTGCTCGACGCCCTGACCCTCGCGCCCGAGCAGGTTCTCGGCCGGCACCACGCAGTCCTCGAAGATGAGCTCGCTCATGCTGCTCGCGCGCATGCCCATCTTCGAGATGTGCTGGCTTTTGCGGAAGCCAGGGGTGGTGGCCTCGACGACGAAGGCGCTGATCTTCCCATCGATCTTGGCGTAGACCTGGAAGATGTCGCCCTCGGGCCCGTTGGTGATGTAGGTCTTCGTGCCGTTGAGCACGTAGTGGTCGCCCTTTCGGTCGGCCCGGGTGCGCATGCCCATCACGTCGGTGCCGTGGCTGGGCTCGGTCATGCCCATGCCGCCGATCCACTCGCCGCTGATGACCCGCTCGAGGTAGCGGCCGCGCTGCTCCTCATTGGCGCACTGGGCGAAGTTGTTGACGAACAACATGCTGTGGGCGAGGTAAGCGAGGCAGAAGCCCGGATCGTAGCGGCTGAGCTCCTCGTGCACGATGACCGCGGCCACGCTGTCGAGGCCGGCGCCGCCCATGTGCTCCGGCACGGTGATCCCGAGCAGGCCGAGCGCGCCGAGGCGGCGAAACAGCGGGATGTTCAGGTGCTCTTTGCGGTCAAATTCTTCGGCCTGCGGCCCGACCTCCGTCCGGGCGAAGTCGGCCACCAGCTCGCGGAGCATCCGGTGCTCATCGGAGGGCGTGAACAGGGCGTCGTAGTTCGGGTGGTGCACGGACGGGGACGACATCTGACCTCCAATGGCGGAATTCCACAGCGGGGCCGGCGCCCTAACCGGCCTGGGCCGCCTGTCCCCTCCGCGGTGCGCCGCGGGCCCGCGGGATAGCCGGGCGCAGGAGGCGACATGCCCGATTCAGGTTCTTTGTTTGATCGGCCGGCGGACCCGAGCGGCGCCCCCCACGCGCCCGCTGCCCCCAAGCCGCAGCGGCGAATGGTGTTGGTGGATGGGAGCAATCAAGCGTTCCGGTCCTACTTTGCCATCCAACAAGACATGCGGGCGCCGGACGGCGCGCCGGTTCGGGCCCTGTTCGGCTTCGCCAACATGTTGATCCGGCTCCTCAAAGAGGACAAGCCCGACTACCTGCTCGTGGCCTTCGATCGGGGCTTGTCCTTCCGCAACGAGCTCTACCCCGACTACAAGGGCCAGCGCCCCGATATGCCGGAAGATCTGCGGGCCCAATGGGACGAGTTCATCCCGCTCTGCACCGAGTGGGGCGTGAAGGCCGTCGCCATCCCTGGCATGGAGGCCGACGACGTCATCGGGACCCTCGCGGCGCGCTACGGCGGCCCCGAGCTGCGCGTGCACATCCTCAGCTCGGACAAGGACTTCTGCCAGCTCGTCAACGATCACGTGTTCCTGCACGATCTCGGCAAGGACGAGCTGCTCGGTCGCGCCGAGGTCGAGGAGCGCTGGGGGGTTCGACCCGATCAGATCATCGACCTGCTGTCCTTGATGGGCGACACCTCCGACAACGTGCCGGGCATCGCCGGCGTCGGCCCCAAAAAAGCCGCCAAGTTCATCCAAACCTACGGCGACGCGGCCGGGGTGCTGGCCAACGCGCAGAAGATCGGCGGGAAGACCGGGGAGGCGGTGGCCGCCGCGGCGGAGATCGTGGCCTTGGCCCGACAGCTCGTCACCATCCACACGGAGGTGGCGCTGGACTTCGATCTGGAGGGCCTCCGCCCGGTCGAGCCCCAGTGGGAGGCCCTAGCGGCGCGGGTGAAACAGTATGGTTTCAGACGGATCCTGAGCATCGTCGAGGAGGGGGCCGCGGCCGCGGGCGCCCGCCTCACGGAGGCCACGCCCCGGATTGACCGCAGCAAGTACCGCACGGTCCGCAGCCCCGAGGAGCTCAACGCCCTGGTGCAGGCGCTCTCGGCCGCCGGGCGCTTCGCCTTCGACACCGAGACCACCTCCCTGGACGCCGCGAGCGCCGCGCTGGTCGGCATGAGCTTCTGTTGGTCGGCGGACGACGCGGTCTATGTTCCCGTGGGTCATGAGGACCAAGACAACTGTGCGGGCGCCCTGGCCGCGCTGGGCCCGCTGCTCGTCGATCCCACCCTCAAAAAGACAGGTCAGAACCTCAAGTATGACCTTGCGGTCCTTCGGGCGAACGGCTGGGACCTCCGAGGGATCGACGGCGATACGATGCTGCTCGATTACCTCGTCGAAGTGGAGCAAAAACACGGGCTCGACGACATTGCGCGCCGCTACCTCGACCACCGAAACATCGCCTACGACGAGGTGACCGCATCGACCGGCGGCTCATTTGCTGCGGTGCCGATCGACAAGGCCACCCAATACGCCGCTGAAGACGCGCACGTCGTTTGGCTGGTGGAGCAGCGCATCTTGGAGCTCGGCGCGGTCGATGAGCCCATGCGCAAGCTGTACGAGGACATCGAGCTGCCGCTGATCCCGGTGCTCGCGAGCATGGAGGCCCACGGCATCGGCGTGGACGCCGGGCAGCTCGCCGAGCTGTCCATCGAGCTCGGCCGCCGAATCGACGAGATGACCGGGGCCATCCACGCGGAGGCTGGCGAGAAGTTCAACCTGAACAGCCCCAAACAGCTCGCCACCATCCTGTTCGAGAAGCGCGGCCTGCCGGCGATCAAGAAGACCAAGACCGGGCCGTCGACCGCCGCGGACGTGCTGGAGGCCCTCGCCGAGGGCGGGGACGCCCTCTGCACGTTGATCCTGCAGTATCGGGAGCTCGCCAAGCTCAAGAGCACCTACCTAGACGCGCTGCCGAGCCAGATCGCCGCAGACGGGCGCATTCACACCTCGTTCCATCAAGCCGTGGCGGCGACCGGGCGCCTCTCTTCCAACGATCCCAACCTCCAGAACATCCCGATCCGCACCGACGAGGGGCGGCGGATCCGGGCCGCCTTCGTCCCGGCGCCCGGCTTTGTCTTCGTGTCTGCGGACTACTCGCAGGTCGAGCTGCGGGTGCTGGCCCACTTCTGCGGCGAGGGCACCCTGGTGGACGCCTTCCGCTCCGGGGAGGACATCCACCGCCGCACCGCCGCGGAGATCTACGGCTGTGCGCCCGCGCTCATCAGCGGCGAGCAGCGCCGGGCCGCCAAGGCCATCAACTTTGGGCTCATCTACGGCATGAGCGCCTTCCGGCTCGCCCGGGAGCTCCGCATCCCGCGCGGTGTGGCCCAAGACATGATCGACCGCTACTTTGAGCGTTACCACCAAGTCAAGACCTTCATGGAGTCGGCCATCGCCGAGGCCAAGGCCAGCGGCTTCGCCCGCACGCTGTACGGCCGTCGTCGGGCGGTCGGCGGACTCGACGCCAAGAACGCCAATGATCGAGGGGCTGCAGAGCGCATCGCGATCAATACGCCGGTCCAGGGCACCGCCGCCGACCTCATCAAGATCGCGATGATCCGGGTGCACGCGGCGCTCGCCGAGCGGTTCCCCCGCGCCCGCCTGCTCCTCCAGGTGCACGATGAGCTCGTCGTCGAGGCCTTGGCGGAGGAGGCCGAGGCCGTCGGTGCCCTGCTCGCCGAGGAGATGGCCGCGGCGGCGGAGCTTCGCGTGCCCCTGGTGGTGGACTGGTCCATCGGCCACAACTGGTCGGCGGCGCACTGAGGGCTCCGGCTGGGGCGGGCCGTTTCGGCGGCCGCCTCCGGGGGCCGTCGGGTTAGCGGGAGCGGGTGGTCGGAGCCCCGCGCACCTCCGGGAGGAGCGGCGGCCTTACGTCGAGGGAGAGACGATGGGAATCACCTTGTGGACGGCGTTCAGCGATGGTTGGGTCGCGCTGCTCAGCGCGGCCGCGCCGCTGGTCCTCGGCACCCTCCGTGTCCTCGGCGATGGCGAGCCGGAGCCAACGCCGGGCGCCGCGCCCGAGCCGGACGCAGCGGACCTCCCCGAGGTTGGCCTCGACGACGGGCTGGGCCTGGAGGAGCCTGAAGCGGCCGAGTCGGAGCCCTTCGGCGCCAATTTCCCGTACCGCGGCCCTCAAAAGCCGGACCCAGACCACGATCTCGTCGTCGCTGTCGCCCAGGGTGACGCGGCGGCCTACCGCGGCCTCGTCGAGCGATACCAGAGCCGGATCTACGGCGTGTGCTACGGCATGGTTCGGAACAGCGAAGACGCGCGCGACATGGCCCAAGAGGCCTTCGTCAAGGCCTTCCGCAACATCGACAAGTTCCGCTTCGGCAGCTCGTTCTACCACTGGCTGTGCCGCATCGCGGTCAACGTCTCCATCGACCTGCTCCGCCGGCAAAAGGTGCGCAGGGCCGAAGAGTTCGACGAGGGCCGCGGCGCCCGCGAGAGCGGGGGCGGCTTCCACTATGGCCACCACCGCGACGATCCGCGGCGGGAGCTGGAGCGCAAGGGCCTTCGGGCCCGGATCTCGGCGGCCCTCGACACGCTGCCGGCTGAGCAGCGGCAGGTGCTGGTGTTGCGGGAGATGGAGGGCCTGTCCTACAAGGAGATCGCCGACGTGATGGGCATCCCCGAAGGCACGGTGATGAGCCGCCTGTTCTACGCGCGCAAGAAGATGCAGGCCATGCTCAAGGACGAGGTTGATTGAAAACGGGCTGATCGAAGTGAATGACCGGGCCTCCGGTCCGTAGGCGGGTCAGGCAGCCGCTGCCCCTCGCGCCCACCCCTGTCCCTGCGTGCACCATGTCAAAGCGAACGCACCGCTTGTCCCGCGCCGATTCGCTCTGGCTGCGCGCAGGGGACGGGCTCCTGGGGCCGGAGGAGGCCGCGGAGCTCGCGCAGCTCGGGGGGGACGCCGCCCGCGCCCGCCGCCGCGCGCTCCGCCTGCAGGCCTTGCTGGTGCCCCACGAGCAGCCAGAGCTGGCGGACGGTGTCTTGGCCGCGCTTGGCCTCTCGACGCGGCCGTTGGACCTGTCGGCCGATGCGACGCCGGAGCTCGCGGACAGCGTGTTGGCTTCGCTGGGCCTCTCGACGCGGCCGCTGGACCTGTCGGCCGATGCGACGCCGGAGCTGGCGGACAGCGTCTTGGCTTCGCTGGGCCTCTCGACGCGGCCGTTGGACTTGTCGGCCGATGCGACGCCCGATCTCGCCGACGGGGTGTTGGCGGCCATCGGCGCCACCGCTCCGGACCAAACGAACGTCGTTCCTTTGTTCCCCGTGGGGGCCGCCAAACCCGCGCCCCCCGCTCGCGCCCGGACCTGGCGCCGGATGGTGCCGGCCATCGCGATGGCCGCGGCGGCGCTGTTCACGCTGTTCGTTGACGGGCCGTGGGTGGAGGGGAGCAGCCCTGACTTCCTGTATGGCCTCAGCTCTGCAAACCGGGTGGAGATCCTGGAGATCACCACGCATGGCGACGCGGTCGTGAGCTTTATCCAAGCCGAAGAGG
>CANHON010000167.1 GCA_947462115.1 Deltaproteobacteria bacterium
GCCCCTCGACCCGCAGCGGCATGGCCTCGCCTTGCAGCCACGCGACCACGTCGCCGTCCGCCTTCACGCCGGTGTAGATCACGTCCCCGGCGTTGAGGGAGAACATCAGCACGTCGGGGCTCACGGCCGCGATCGCGTCGTAGGGGTCGTCCTGCGTGGCGTGCGGGAGGGCGTGCGGGAGGGCGCCCCGGGCGTGGCGGTCGGCCCCGGGCGCGCGCATCCCCAAGCTGACCGCTGCCAGCGCCAACAGCAGCAGGGCGACCCAGACGAGGGCGGTGCGCGCGCGGGGGGACATCCTCGCTCAGCCCTCGCGCTCAGCGACGACCGGCGCCACGTTGGCGACGTGCAGCTCGGTCAGCTGGGCGGGATCGACGACGTTGGGGGCGTCGGCCATGATGTCCTGGGCGCTGGCCGTCTTGGGGAAAGCGATGACCTCGCGGATGTTCTCGGTGCCGGCGAGCAGCATGATCCAGCGGTCAAAGCCCATCGCGAGGCCGCCGTGGGGCGGCGCGCCGAACTGGAGCGCGTCGAGCAAGAAGCCGAACTTGCTCTGGGCGTCCTCGGGGCTCAGGCCCAGCGCAGCGAAGACCTTGCTCTGCACCGCGCTGTCGTGGATTCGGATGCTGCCGCCGCCGATCTCGTAGCCGTTGCACACGATGTCGTAGGCGTCCGACAGCACCTCGCCCATGCGGTCGGTGCCGAGCAGGTCGATGTGCGCCGCCACCGGGCTCGTGAAGGGGTGATGCATGGCGACCCAGCGGGCGTTGTCTTCGTCCCACTCAAAGGCGGGGAAGTCGGTCACCCAGCAGAAGGCGAAGGTGCCCTCGGGCACGAGGCCGCGCTGCCGGGCGATGTGGGCCCGCAGCCGACCGAGGCCGGCGTGCACGTGGGCCTTGGGGCCGGCGCCGACCAGCACGAGGTCGCCGGAGCTGACGTCGGGGATCTGCTGCAGAAGGTCAATCTCGACCTTGGAGAGCGGGCCCGACCAGCTCGCCGCGAGGCTCGGGTCGCCGCTGACCTTGCCCCACAGCAGGCCGCCGAGCCGGTAGCGCTTGACGAAAAGAGTGTGCTCGTCGAGCTGCTTGCGGCTCGTGGACTCCGCGGCGCCCGGCACCACCATCGCCTTGCAGATGCCGCCCGCGGCCAGGGCATCGCCCACCACCTTGAAGCTGGTGCTGGACCAGTCGAGGGTGGTGTGCTCCAGGCCAAAGCGGATGTCGGGGGCGTCCACGCCGAAGCGCCGCATGGCCTCGGCGTAGGTCATCCGGGGGATCTCGCCGACGGCGTGGCCGCGGGCCTGCTGCCAAACATGGCGGATCATGTCGCTGCAGAGCTCGATCACCATGTCGCTGGTGACGAAGGAGAGCTCCATGTCGATCTGGGTGAACTCCGGCTGGCGGTCGGCGCGCAGGTCCTCGTCGCGGAAGCACTTGGCGATCTGGAAGTAGCGGTCGAAGCCCGAGACCATCAACAATTGCTTGAAGATCTGAGGGCTCTGCGGCAGCGCGTACCACTGGCCGGGGTGAACGCGGCTGGGCACGAGGTAGTCGCGCGCGCCCTCGGGCGTGGACTTGGTGAGGATCGGCGTCTCGACCTCGGTGAAGCCGCGCCCGCTCAAGAAGTTGCGCACGGCCATGGCGGTGCGGGAGCGCAGCATGAGCTTCTCTTGGAGCTCGGGCCGGCGCAGGTCGATGTAGCGGTGCTTGAGGCGCACCTCTTCGCTGGCCTCGACGGCCTTCCCGCCGATCGCGAAGGGCAGGGGACGGGTGCCGTTGAGCACCGTCAGGCGGCTCGGCAGCACCTCAATGGCGCCGGTGCCCATGTCCTTGTTGGCCATGCCCGGCTGCCGATCGACCACCGTGCCCTCGACCTGCACGACGTACTCGAGGCGGACGCGGCGGCCCTGCTCCCAGACCTCCGGCGCCGCCCGCTCATCGACGGTGACCTGCACGGTGCCGCTTTTGTCGCGGAGCACCACGAAGAGCACGCCGCCGTTGTCGCGGACGAGGTGGGCCCAGCCCTGGAGAATGACATGCTGGCCGGCGTTCTCGGCGCGGAGCTCGCCGCAGAGGTGCGTACGGGGGAGGAGGGCGCTCATCGGGCTCACCTTGGCGCCCCAGGGCCGGGGCGCTGAAATGGGGAAGCGGGGGGAAGCGGTTGAAGATCAGCCGGAATCGGTGGGTGTGCCCCAGGGGGCGGCCCGGCGGCGCGGGCGGCGGCGGCCCGGTGCACAGGGCCCGCGGCCGCTAACCCGGGGCGCGCAGGTCGTCCGCTCGCCTGCGGACTTCTTTTGTCCGCCTGTTCACCTTGCCCCGTTGGTGCGAGGGGATAGCCCGGCTCGGCCTCCGGTCGGCCCGCCCGGCGCCGAAGAGGCCCCACCCAGGCCCGCGCCGCCCCCGAGGAACCCCGATGCCCCAGGGCAGCCCGCTCGGCCCCGCCCCGCCGCTCGAAGCCCCGCCGATCCGGCGGCGCGATCGGCTGGATCCGGCGGCGCCCGCCCAGCGCGGGCCGGAGCCGATGGTGGTCTGGGGGCAGCTCTGGTGGCCCTGTCCGGCCTGTGGCGCCCCGGTCTCGCCCGCGCTCGCCAGCGAGGCGCTGCGCTGCGGTGCCTGCGGGGCCGAAGGTCCGCTGTCCATCGACGCCTGGGCTCCCCATGTGGCGGGCCCGGCCTTCGCCGACTGCCTCAGCCAGCGGCCCACCGCGCCGGGCTACCGGGTGGGCGGGCCGTGGCTCCGGCTGTCCCGCGGCGACGCCGCCTGTGGGAGCTGCCAGGCGCCGTGGTCGGATGACGCGGTGGACGGGCTGATCGGCGGCCTCGCGGCCGAGTGCAGCGCCTGCGGGGCCAGCGCGCAGCTCGGACCACCCCCCGCGGCGCTGTTGGCCCAGATCCCCGGCCTTCGGCTGAGCTGCCTCACCGAGTCCGGCGGCATCGTCCTGGTGCTCGAGCTCAGCGCCGGTGCCCGGTGGCGGGCCCTGCTCGCGGATCGGCGGCGGCGGCGGATCCTCGTCGATCGTCCCGGCGCGGCGCCCCTCGGGCTGCTCCGCCGCCTGCTCCGCCGCCTGCCCGCCCACCTGCGCGGAGAGCTCGCGCCCGCCGCCCGCCGGCCCGCGCTGCAGCGGGCGCTGGCCCGCGATCTGAGCGCCGAAGTGCGGGCCAACCTGCTGTGCGCCCGCCGCCTCGACCCCGCCGTGATTGACCTGCTCGTCGACGATGAGGTCGAGATCGTCCTCAACAATGTGGCGGGTCGGCCGGACCTCAGCCCCAGCCAAGGCCTCGCGCTGGCCCGGCGCCTCGCCGCGGGCCCGCCGCCGCGGGCGGTGGAGGGGCGCACCTTCGTCACCGTGCTGAACTCGGCGCTGGGCGAGCGGCCCGCGGAGCGCCTCGCGGCGGGCCGGCTGCTCGGCGAACTGCCCGCCGAGGCCCTCGACCTGCTGCTGTCGATGGGCGACGAGCGGGTGAGCCGGGCCCTCGCCCGCAACCCGCTGCTGCCGGAGGCGGCCCTGCTCCGGTGGGTGGACCGCGACGACCCGGCGGCCCAGCGGGTGCTCGCCGCCCACGCCCACCGCCTGCCGGACGCCGACCAGGATCGGCTGCTCAACGCCGAAGACTGGAGCCTGCGCGAGCTGCTCGGGGCCAACCCTGGGCTCGACGCCGAGCGGCTGCAGCGCCTCGGCCGCGATCCGTCGCTGCTGGTGCGGCTCTCGGTGGCCCGCAACCCCTCGGCGCCCCTCGGCACGCTGCAGCGCCTCGGTCGGGCCGACAACGCCGAGCTGCGCGCCGAAGCGCGGGCCAACCCCGGCTGGGCGGCGCCGAGCCCCCTGGAGCGGCTCCGGCTGATGTTCGGCCTTCGAGGCTGATCTTCAGGCTGGTTTGGTCGCCTGCCGCCGGCGTCGGGCCGCCCCGACCACGCCCACGAGGCCGAGCGCGAGGCCGCCCCCGCGCGACGCGCTGGCGCAGCCGGTGGACTTGCCGCCCCCGTCGGTGGCCCCGGCGTCCGAACCATCGGTGCCATCCGACCCATCCGACCCATCCGACCCATCCGACCCATCCGACCCATCCGACCCATCCGAGCCATCGGAGCCGTCCGATCCGTCGGTGCCGTCCGCGCCGTCCGATCCGTCGGTCCCGCCTGTGGCCTCGGTGCACACCGGCTCGGTCTGGACCTGGTCGCCCGAGGGCCCAATCAGGCTGACCATCCAGCACACCTCGGTCAAAGCACCGTCCACCAGGGCTTCTATCGCGTAGCCGGGCGCGTCGAGCGGGGCGGCGGTGGCGACCGGGGAGCGGGTCGAGACCCCGGGCCCGTCCACATGGAGCAGCACGGCGACCGCCCCCTCCGGCGCGGTGCCCGTGACCTGCAGCAGGCGCCCGGACTCCGAGCCGCAGGTGCCGTGGTCCAGCACCGCGTCGGGCCCGAGGGTGGCGGTCGCGGCGCCGGCCTCCCGCAGGCGGGGCGCTGGGGTCGCGCCGCGCTGGTAGCGCAGCTCGGCCGGCGACCAGTCGGTGGGGTCGATGAGCTCCCAGAAGGTGTAGACCGCCTCGGTCCATCCGCCGCCGGTCGGCGGAAAGACCACGAAGATCGCGCCCTCTCGGAAGACGCCGGGCACCGACGGGCCGTAGTCGATCCGCGACACGCCCGGCGAGGCGGGCTCGCCGTCGAGGTCAAGGCTGAGCGTGGAGGGGGCGGTCCGCGTCAAGCCCGGCGCGTGGGCCACCAAAACGCCCTCGGCATAGGTGTCCACGGCGCCGTTCATCGGCGCGGAGGCCGCGACATAGGGCGGCATGGGATCACAGGCCGAGGCCGGCCGGGCGAACAGCAGGCCGACGCAGCCGAGGGCGGCGCAGGACCGGAGGCCACGGGGCCAGGTGGGGGTCGTCAGGGGGCGAGGGGATGGGCTCATGTGCGCTCCGTTGCGCGGACCCTGCCCGGCGTCCGCCCCACCCCCAAGGCGCGCTGCCCTTGACGCTTGGGTGAAGATGCGGCGGCGCAGCGCGGCGCCCATCTGCCGGCTCGATGTCGATTGTGCAGCGTTATCAGGGAGATGCGCCGTAGCCTCGGCGCTGGGGTGGCGGCGGCCGGCCCCTCGGTCCGCGGGCCCCGCAGGGGATTACCGTCGAAGATGCCCTGCAGATGTGGCTCCTCGTCTGGGGCGGCCGGTCGCGAGCGACGCGCCGGCGGCGCAGGGATAGGGCGCGGCGGCGCGGATCCGCCCTCGGGCGGTGCGTGGTGGGCCCCGGTCGGGCGCGCCGCGGCGCGTCAACCAGTCCGGGTCGCGCGCGACCGCGGGGGTGTGCGATGGGTGCTTGGGGAACCGGCTCTTTTGAGAACGATGACGCGTTGGACTTCCTCGCCGGCCTCGACGAGGAGGAGGACACCGACGCCGTGCTCGACGCCCTCGACGCTGTGGCCGACGCCGACTACCTCGAAGCCCCGGAGGCTTCGGTCGCGGTGGCCGCCGCCGAGGTCGTGGCCGCCATGCTCGGCAAGCCCGCGCCCCGCCTGCCCAAGGAGCTCGCCGCCTGGGCCCGCACCCAGGGCGCCCCGGAGCCCGAGCTGCTCACCGCTGCCACCAAGGCGCTGAACGCGGTCCTCGAAAAGAGCGAGCTCAAGGACCTGTGGGACGACAGCGAGGAGACCGAGCGCTGGGTCACGGGCGTCAAGGCGCTGCTGGCCCGCTTGGCCTGAGCGGCCGGGCCGGCGACCTGGGCCGCCGGGCGCGCTTGGCTATGCTGCGCCCATGCGACCGTTGACCGCGCCCGCCGCCCTGCGCCCCGCCGCCGAGCCCGACCCTTCCAACCGGGAGCGCCAAGCCGCCGCCCGGGGCTGGTACTACCTGCGGGAGCCGGAGGACGGGGGCCCCGCGCCTGCCGCCGCGCGCCTCGCGGCCGGCGACGGCGCCACCCTGACCCGTCGCCTTCAGGGCTGCCTCGCGCGGGTGGTGGTGGAGGATCGCTCGGGCGCGTCTTTGCCGTCCGCGGCGCTGATCCGCGGGGCGCAGGCCCTCGGCTTGGCGCTGGAGGCCAGCGGCGCACGGGGCGGCGCGGGGGAGCGGGGCGCGGTTCGCCTCCGGCTCGGACCCGCCGGCACCCCGCTCGCCTGGGCCGAACCCAACGACGAAGACATCGTAGATCAGACCATCCTCATCGATGGCCTCTGGCTGGCGGGCTGCGGCTCGCCCCACCCGGTCGAGGCGGCCCTGGCGGGGCTGCTGGACGCGCCGGGGGTCCCGCCCGCGCCGGCCCGATCCTTCGTGCCGCCCGCGCCCGCTGGCCCCCGCCTCGGCCGGCCCCGGGTGCTGTTCTTCGAGTCCTTGATGAACAGCGACATGCCGCACAACGATCGGGAGCTCAGCCAGGGCGTGCTGCACATGATCAGCGCGCTGGACGGCATGGACGTCGATGTCGCCCTCGCCAACGTCAAGATGCCCATCGTGGGCGTCGAGCGGCCGGTGGAGGGCCTCGATCGGCTCGCGGCGGTCGTGGCCGAGGCCCCGATCCACCTCGTCGTGATCACCTTGCTGGAGGGCTACTTCGAGGGGGTGGAGCGGCTGGTCGCCACCCTCCGCGGCCTCGGCTGCCGGGCCCGGGTGGCGGTGGGCGGCGTCATGCCCACGCTCTCGCCGCTGCAGGTGGCCGCCCAGCTCGGCGATGTCAGCTTTGTGTGCCGCGGGGCGGGCGAGCCGACGCTGCCGGCCCTGCTGGCGGCGGTCGGGGCGAGCACGGTGGACGAGCCCTTCACCGCGGCCCAACAAGCGGCCTTGCTCCAGCTCTCCGGGCTGATCTGCCTGGAGCCGGGCCTGCTGCTCTCGGCCATGAGCGGCCGGGTGCCGAAGGTGCCGACCCTCGACGCCACCCCGCTGGCCCTCCGCTACCTCGAGGCCCGCCACATCGAGGGCGGCGTCGAGATCAGCACCAGCCGCGGCTGCGTGCACCGCTGCACCTTCTGCTCGATCATCGGCCGCGAGGACTACCAGGCGCGGACCGCCACCGGCGTCTTTGACCTGCTGGAGGCCTATGCCGAGCGGTTTCGCGCGCTCTTTGGCGAGCGGGTGCCGCCCAACGCCTTTCGCGTGCACATCAGCGACGACGACTTCGCCTGCGACAAGGCCCGCGCGGCCGCTATTTTGGTGGGCTTGCTCCACACGCGCTTCCGGCTCAGCAGCGCCCAGGTCTCAGTGGCGGACCTGTGCTTGCGCGAGGGCGGGCGTCTGCTGCCGGTGCCCGACCCCACCTTGTTCGCAGCACTTCGGCCGGAGTGCTTCGCGGACTTTGGCGCGCCCGTGCCCGAGCGGGACTACGTGGCCGACCACCGCTCGCGCCGCTGGAGCAGCTACCTGCAGATCGGCGTCGAGACCTTCGCCGAGGCCGAGCTGCTGCGGCTCGGCAAGGGCTACCGGCGGGTGCACGTGCGCGCGGTCGCGGCTGCCCTGGACGCCGCCGGGCTGCACTTTGACGCCTACTACATCCAGAGCAACGCCGAGACCACCGCGGCGGACCTGGTCGAGGGCGCTCTGGAGCTCTGTCGGCTGAAATTGCGCTCCCCTCGGTATTTTCACCTACGGTTCCCCGTGGTGCCCCACCTCGTGTCCTACTTCTCCAGCGCGAGCTACCGCCAGAAGGCCCGCGCCGGGAAGCTCCACCAGGTCATCGTTCGGCGCACCTTGCAGGTGCCGGGCTTCCCCGAGCTCGACTACCCGCTGGTCGATCACGACGCGCCCCAAGACCCCCTGGTCGCGGCGGCGGTGGCGCGGGGCTTCTTGACCGACGAGCGGCTGTACTGCGGCAGCCTCGGCCGCCTGTCGGAGGCCCTGGCCCTCGCCGCCCCCGACGGCGACCCCGAGGCCGACCGCGCCCTAGCCCTCCGCCGGCTGCTCGATGATGGGCCTCGACGCTTGGCCTTCGAGCTGCTGGCCCGCGCCCGCCGCGCCGCCAAGGGGGGCCACGACCCCGAGTGGCCCGGCCCGGCGCCCACCGAGGCCCAGGCCCTCGCGGTGGCCACCGGTCTGCTCGGCCCGCCGGCTCAGTGGATCCGCACCTTCCGGCGGTTCGACAGCGAGGAGGTGCCGCGCCTCGTGGTCATCCCCACCTGGCAGTGTGAGCTGCGGTGCCGCTACTGCTTGATCCCCAAGCAAGACGGCCGGGTGATGCCCTGGCAGACCCTCCGCCGCGCCATCGACCTGCTGCTCAGCTCCGATCGACCGGAGCTCATCCTCCAGTTTTTCGGCGGCGAGGCCCTGCTGGAGTGGGGGCTGGTGGTGCAGGCCTTGGACTACGGGCAGGCGGCGGCGGCGGCGCGGGGCAAGGCGCTGCGCTTCGTGCTCAGCAGCAACGGCTGGTCGCTGGACGAAGAGAAGCTGGCGATCTTGGCGCGCTATCCGGTCAAGCTGGAGCTGTCGCTCGACGGCGATCCCGACACCCAGAACCGTTTCCGGCGGGCCTTCCGCAAAGGGGAGGACAGCTACGTACTCGGCATCGCCCCGCGGGTCGGCCCGATCTTGGCCTCGGGGCTGCCCTATGACGTGATCATGGTGGTGCATCCCAAGAACGTGGACAAGATGGCCGACAACTTCTTCCACATCGCCGGCCTCGGCTTCGCCCGGGTGCAGATCAACTTTACCTTGGGCGCCCGGTGGTCGGCCGAGGAGCAGCGGGCCTTCGCGGCCGGCCTCGCGGCGGTGGCGGCGGGCATCGCCGAGCGCCGGGCCGCCGGACAGGACATCTCGATGATCAACCTGGAGAACCGCCCGATGCCGGTGCGGCTGAACGGGGAGATCACGGTGGACCACGACGGGCAGATCTACGGCGGCAACGCCTTTCTGCACGAGACCGAGCACAAGCACAAGCTGCGGGTGGGCCACCTCGACGAGGCCTCGAGCTTCGACCGCCTGTGGATGGACGCCCCAGACAATGAGGCCCTGCTGGCCTGGAGCTATCCCCCCGACATCACCGAGAATAACCTGCAGGTCGGCAAGATCATGCACCGCTTCTTGGTGTGGATGGCGCAGGGGGAGGCCGAGCGCCGGGCCTCGGTCGGGCCAGCGGCGGCGCCGGGCGTCGGCCCAGCGCAAGGTTAGCCCGCGGCATGGATCCCACCGAAGCGCGCCCGCACCCCGCCGCAGCCCCCAACTCCCACGTGCAGAGCAGCGCGCCCCACGTGATCATCGTCGGCGCGGGCCCCGCGGGCTCGGTCGCGGCGGCGATCCTCGCGCGGGAGGGCCTGCGGGTCACGCTGGTGGAGCGCGAGCGCTTCCCCCGCCACCACGTCGGCGAGTCGCTGCAGCCCGCCACCCTCACCTTGCTGGAGCGGCACCTCGGCCTGGGGGCGGCCATCGACGCGATGGGCTTTCCGCGAAAGTACGGGGCGGTCTACGTGTGGGGCGAGGATCGCGCCCCCTGGTCGGTGCTGTTCGACGGGCGCCTGGAGGCCGAGCTCTCC
>CANHON010000168.1 GCA_947462115.1 Deltaproteobacteria bacterium
CGGGGCTGGACGCTGAGCCGCAGCTCCCGATCGGCCTCGAGGGCAGACCAAGCGCCCGAGCGATCGATGAGCGCGCCGTCGGCGTCCCAACGGACGAGCGTGCTCGCGTCGAGGCGCCACGCGGGCCGCAGGCGCAGCAGCACCGACCGAACCGCGCGCTGATCGGGGAAGTTGTCGTCGATCAGGTTGATCTGCTGGACGCCCTCCCGGCCGAGCGGGGCGCGCAGCCGCAGGCGGTAATTGATGAACTTAGCGTCGCCTACGCCATTCTCTCCATCTACCGGCAGCGAGGTCAACGGCACGGCCGCGCCGTTGAGGAACAAGCGGTAGCCGTCGCGCAGCTCGGTCAGCCAACGCTCAAGAAAAGCCGCCCGCTGGGCCGGGGTCGGTCGCGCGGCGCCCCCGAGCTGCACAGCGGCGTCTTCGAGGACCACCCGGGTCGGGACCTCTGCGAGGATATCCACGACGACGTCATCTTCGCCCACCGACACCGTGAGCTGCTGACCATAGAGGTCCACGTCGAAGGGGTGCGCTGCGGCTCGACCGCCGCCCATCCCGATGATCGCGAGCAGGACCGCGCGCGTCGCCCGCGCCGCCCACCGTCGGGCCCACCCCGCGCTCCCCTGCATTCCGCCTCCAGCGCCAGCGTGGACAATACGCTAGACCCGGCTCCGGCGTCGCCACGGCGCGCCCCGACCGACGCCGCGCCGCCCGGGCGCCAGAGGCCCCCATGTTTCAGCTGCCCAAGCTCGGACCGGCCGCCCGCGGCCTGATGATCAGCCTCGCTGTGCTGTGGCTCCTGCACGCTTTTTTGGCCGAGACCCAGTGGGCCCCTGCCATCGCGGCCCTGCAGCTCCGCCCCGCTGACCTGCTGCGCGGCTGGCTCTGGCAGCCCTTCACCGCGCTGCTGATCCACCCGGCGGGCTCCTTGGGCGCCCTCGCCTTCCCGCTGCTGTTCTTGTGGTTCTACGCGGCCCCCTACGAGGAGCGGGTCGGTCCAAAGCCGATGCTGCTGGCCTTCTTTGCCACCGGGCTCACGGGGAACATCGCCGCCAGCGCGGTGACGCTGCTCGCCTCGGCCCTCCTGAGCCACCCGCCCGCCGCCTTGGACGCCAGCCATACGCTGGTCGGGGCCTCGTCGGCGGTGCTCGGCGTCACGGCCGCCTACCTCGGCCTGCAGCGCGGAGAGGTCCTGCAGCTCGCCATCTTCGGCAAAGTCCGGGCCCAGAGCCTCGCGATGGGGCTCATCGGCGTGTCGGCCGCCTTCTCCGCGACCGGCGGCGAGAGCAGCCCCTGGGCGCACCTCGCCGCGGGCGGCTTGGGATGGTGGCTCGGCACGCGCGCCGCGCCCAGCCGACCCCGTGGGCAGCAGAAGCCGCGCCCGCGACCGAAGCTGCAGGTGCTGGAGGGCGGCAACCCCGATCCCAACCCGAGCCGCGGCCGTGGGTGGGGCGCCCGGCGCGAAGACCCCGACCAGTGGCACTGAGCGCCCGAGGACGCGGGTCGCCGCGGGGCCGCCTCAGCGACGCGGTCGGCCCGTTCGCCTGAGCCGGAGGGCGCCCGCGGCCCCGAGCAGCGCGAGCCAGCCGCCGCCGAGCCCCCGCTGCACGCCGGCGCAGCCGCAGCCCGCGCCCTTCTCCGGGTCCGAGGGCCCCGCCTCGGTCGAAGCGCCAGGACCGCCGCCACCGCCCTCCGCGCCCGCGTTGGCGCCATCGCCGCCGTCCGCGCCGTCGCCCGCCCCGATCCCGCCGTCGGCGCCGCTGCCCCCGCCGTCCGCGCCGCTGCTCCCATCGTCGGTGGCACCGTCAGCGGCACCATCTGCGGTGCCGTCGCCCGCGCCGGTCCCGCCGTCGGCTGCGCCAGTCCCGCCGCCGCCCGTGCCGGTCCCGCCGTCGCCAGCGCCGGTCCCGCCGCCGCCTCCATCTGCAGCGCCGTCGGCGGAGCCGCCGTCGGTGGAGCCGCCGTCGGTGGAGCCGCCGCCGCTGGACCCGCCGCCGCTGGAGCCGCCGCCGCTGGAGCCGCCGCCGCTGGAGCCGCCGCCGCTGGAGCCGCCGCCGCTGGAGCCGCCGCCGCTGGAGCCACCGCCGCTGGAGCCGCCGCAGTCCTCGTCGCGAACACCGTCGCAGTCGTTGTCCTGGTCGTCACAGCCGTCGCTGAGCACGTGGGGCCCGACCGCGGGATCGCCGTCGTCGCAGTCGGGGCCGCCGCGGGCCAGGGCGGCGCTGCCGTCTCCGTCGCGGTCATCGTCGTCTTCGCCGCCACAGTCGCTGTCTACGCCGTCGTACCACCGGTCGGTCGCGCCAGGGCGCACGGCGGGGTCCAGATCGTCGCAGTCCAGGCCGCCGAAGGCCGGCGGCAGAACACCATCCTGGTCGCAGTCGAGGTCATCGTCCCCCGCGCAGTCGCTGTCCACGGCGTCGTAGCAGGGGTCCGGCGCGCCAGGCCGGACTGTCGCGTCGGCGTCGTCACAGTCCGCCGCGCTCAGCGCGCCGTCTTCGTCGAGATCGACGTCGTCGAGGCCATCGCAGTCCTGATCGATCCCGTCGAGGGGGATCTCGAGGGAGCCCGGGCCGATCGAGGGGTCCCTGTCGTCGCAGTCCGCGCCGCCGGCAGCGACCCGGTCCATGCCGTCTAGGTCCGCGTCCTGATCGCTCCGGCCATCGCAGTTCTGGTCGATGCCGTCGTACCAGACCTCCGCCGCGCCCGGGCGCCGCGCCGCGTTGTTGTCGTCGCAGTCGAGCCCGCCCAGCCACAGGGGCCGGTGGCCGTCGCGGTCGGCGTCGAAGTCGTCAGCGCCGTCGCAATTGGCGTCTACGCCGTCGTAGGCGAGGTCCCGCGCGCCGACCCGAACCCAGCTGCGCGTGTCGTCGCAGTCGGTGCCGCCCCAGGCGACGGGGCGGGCGCCGTCGAGGTCGGCGTCGAAGTCGTCGTACAGATCGCAATTCTGGTCGATGCCGTCGTACCAGACCTCCGTGGCCGCGGGGGAGACCGCCACGTCGTCGTCGTCGCAGTCCGGACCGCCGTCCTCCGCGCCGTCGAAGCCGTCGCCGTCGTCGTCGAACTCCGGGGACCCGTCGCAGTCCTGGTCCAGGCCGTCCCGGGGCGGGTCCGCCGCGTCGGGGTTGACGTCGTCGCGCGCGTCGTCACAGTCCAGGCCTCCGTAGCCATCGGCGTTGAAGCCATCCTGGTCGCAGTCGAAGTCGTTGCTCCCATTGCAGTCTTGGTCGACCCCGTCGTAGCAAGGGTCGAGCGGCGCCGCGGGGTTGACCTCCGGGCGGAGGTCGTTGCAGTCGAAGCCGCCGTGGGCCACGCTGGAGAAGCCGTCGCCGTCAGCGTCGAAGTCGTCTTCCCCGCCGCAGTCGCTGTCGACGCCGTCGTACCAGAGCTCGAGGGCGCCGGGGCGCACGGAGGGGTCGGCGTCGTCACAGTCCGGGGCCGCGCCGCCCCCGCCGCCGCCGCCGGGCCCGCCGCCAACGCCGTCGCCATCGGCGTCGTAGTCGTCGTCTTCGCCGCAGTCGCCGTCGATGCCGTCGTACCAGACCTCCATCGCGCTGGGGGACACCCCGCTGTCGCCGTCGGCGCAGTCGGAGCCCCCGTAGGCGGCGCTGTCGAAGCCATCGCCGTCCACGTCAAAGTCGCTGAGACCGTCGCAGTCGGCGTCCACGCCGTCGTACCACAGCTCCGCGGCGTCGGGGCTGACCTCCCCGGAACCGTCGTCGCAGTCGAGGCCGCCGTAGGCGCTGCTGCCGTAGCCATCGCCGTCCACGTCGTAGTCGCTGCCGCCCGAGCAGTCTTGGTCGACGCCGTCGTACCAGACCTCGACCGCGCCCGGGAAGACCTCCGGGTCGTGATCGTCGCAGTCGCCGTCCCGCTCCGAGAAGCTGTCCAGATCGGCGTCATCGAGCCCGAGCACGTTGATGATGAGGTCGTCGATGCCCCAGGCGTCGCCGGCGCTCTCATTGGTCAGGCGCAGCGCGTCGACGCCGTATTCGAAGGAGAGGCCGACGAAGACGCCCTCATCCACAGCATCTCCGTCGACCACGACGAGCTCGTCGTAGACCACGCTGCCGTCCACCAGGCCCTCGACCCGCAGGGCGCCGACCACGCCCACGGCGTAAAAGCCGAGCGCGGGCTGCACCTCGTCGAAGGACAGCTCCACCCCGTCCCCGGTGGCCCGGCCCAAGCGCAGGCCCCGGGGGCCCGCCGCGCCGGCGCTGGTCGAGACCCGGAGGTCGCCCGCGAGGTGGACCCCGAGGTCGGCGTAGTCCTCCGTGGGCAGCGCGCCGACCGTCAGGCCTTCGAAGTCGATGATCTGGGCGTCGATCCCCGTGCCGCCCCCAAAGTCCACGGGATCGGGCCAGACCACGGAGCGGCCGGCGTCCACCACCCCGTCGCAGTCGTCATCGAGGTAGTTGCCGAGATCTTCGGGCGCTCCAGGGTAGCGGGCGGGGTCCCGGTCATCGCAGTCCCCGTCGTTGTCCGAGAAGCCATCGCCGTCCCGATCGGTGCCCGCGCTCCAGATGAGCTGGAGCGCGTCGATCCCAAAGGCGTCCCCTCCGGTCGGCGCGATCTCCACGCGGTCGATCGGCTCCGCGAAGGTCAGACCGACGAAGACACCGCCGGGCAGGTCATCTCCGCTGACCGGCACCCGGACGTCGGACAGCAGCTCCACCCCGTCGGCGCTGGCGCTCAGCCACGCATCTCCCTGACCGTCCAGAACGACGAAGGACAGGGCGTCGACGGGCTCGCTGAGCTGGATGGCGAGGGGGTCCCCGGCCGAGGCCGGCACGTGGACAGCGCCCACCGCCCCCACCGCGGGCGCCCCCCACGCGGAGGCGGCCGCGACGAGGCCGGCGCCGGGCTCAAAACGCAGGCCCAGCGACCGGTAGCGATCGCGGAGATTCGCGCCCAGCGGGGCGTCCTCGAAGTCCACGAGCGCGCCCGCCTCGGTGACATCGACGGTGCCGAGCTCGGCCCCGAGGTCGTAGGCCCATTCATCCGCGTCCGCGCGCAGCACGGCGAGGTCGTCGATCCAGCCGTCGCAGTCGTCGTCCTGGCCGTTGATCGCCTCGACGCCGGCCGGGCTGACCGCGGGGTCGCGGTCGTCGCAGTCGGGGCCGCCCTGGGCCATCGACAGGTATCCGTCGCCGTCATCATCGGGAAAGTCCGTCAGCACGGCGCTTCGATAGATCGCCCCGGGTCGAGAGAGGGCGGGGCCGTCGGCGAAGGGCGCCGAGGCCACGAGCACGAGGCCGCTGGAGCCGTCCGCGGGCGGGCCGATCAGCGCCGCCCGGCCGAGCGCGCCCCCGGTGTCGGCCCCGAACAGCACAAAGTCCGCGTCGCTGAGCAGGCCGGAGCCGGCCGCCAAGGGCGCATCCCACCGGGCCACCAGCCCAGCCCCCGTCGGACCGCCAAAACTCGCCGTCGGGGCGCCCACGACCAGGGTCGGCGCCCCGCCCAGCGCGTCCACCGCGAGGCTGGCCCCGAAGCTGGCGTTCGCGGCGTCCGACACCAAAACAACGTCCGCGTCGTCGCTCCCGAGCTCACCGACCAGTCCGCCGGCGTCCGAGAAGACCGAGACGCTGCCGGCGCGGGACAGCAGATCGCTGGCGCTCGGCGCGCCAAAGGCGACGTCCAGCAGGCCATCCTGATCGAAGTCGGCCAGCGCGACCGCCGCCCCGAGCTCGCCGCCCAGGGTCTGGCCGACGACGACGGCCCGCGCCGCCGACAGGGCCGACCAGCGCCCCGGCCCGGGATCGGCGAGCAGCAGACCCAAGCCGCTGTTGGTGAGCCCGGTCGACAGGTCGCCGAGGCTGCCCAAGGCGAGCTCGTCGGCGCCGTCGAGGTCGAGGTCCCCCGCGGCGATCGCGAGGCCCAGCTCATCGCCGGCTTGCTCGCCGAGCAGCACCGTGTCGGCGTCGGCGAGCAGGTGCAGCCCGCGGTCAGCGCCCGCGCCCCGCCACACGAAGACGGCGCCGGCGTTGCTGTCCACCGTGCTCTCGGCGGGGGCGCCGATGATGAGATCGACGTAGCCATCGCCATCGACGTCCCCTGCCCCGAGCGCCGCTCCGGCCTCGCTCGGCGACCAGGACGAGACCATGCGCCCGTCCAACGGCAGCGCCGGCCCGCGCAGCTCCAGCCGCGCGTCCGCCGGCACCGTCTGGCTCGCCGCCAAGGGGCCGCCGTCCAGCACAAAGACGGCCCCCGCGTCCGTCCGCGCAGAGTCATCCCCGGGATCGCCGATGATCACCTCAGCGAGGCCATCCCCGTCCAGATCGCGCAGCAGCAGGCCCGCCCCGGCGCGGGAGCCGCTGCGGGTCGCGCGGAGCTGCGCCGCGGCCCCGCCCAAAGAGCCGCCCCAGGCGCCGAGCCCCCCGCCGAGCAGCGCCACCCGCCCACTGGTCGGCGATCCGACCGCGATCTCCGCGAGACCATCGCCGTTGACGTCGCCCTGGGCGAGGGCTTGGCCGGCATAGCCGTTGGCAAGGGCGCCGATCCAAGGCGCCTCCAGCGCGTCCACGCTGCGGGCCGCGGCGGTCGGACGATCGGCGAGCACCCCGAAGACGGCGGCGCTCCCGCTCACCAAGCCGCCGCTGCAGGACCAGGCGACGCCGGTCCCTGGGCCCGCCGCGACGCCGACCTGCGCGCCGGCGCCCCCATCCAGGCTTGGGTCCCCGAAGTCGACATCATCGAGCAGGACTGCGATCTCGTCGCCATGCTCGGGCAGGAGCACCTGGACGTGGGCCCCGTCGGGCGCGGCGGGGTGCACGCCAGCCCAGTCGACCACCAAGGTCCGTCGCGGGTAGCGGCCGATGGTCCGGGCGTGCGCGGCGCCGGCCTCCCAAGGCTGCGCGAAGGCCGACACGCCGCTCCAGTCGCCAGCGCCGGGGCAGCCAAAGCTGCCGCTGCCCGGGTCGAAGATCAGCCTGCCGTCGTTGTAGACCGTGACCGACCGATGGCTCGTGCCGCCCCAGTCGAAGGCCCAGCCGAGGGGCAGGGTGGTGGAGGCGCCGGCCGCCAAGCCGAGGCCGCCGCCGCCGTCCATCGGGACCGGCGCGGTCGGCGGACCGCCAAGCTCCGCGTCGTCGGTGAAGCCGAGGCCCGCCGCGTCCGGGCCGCCCACCGTCGCGCCCGCGCGCAGGCCGAGGCCCACGAGGCCCACGACGCCAAAACCAGCCGCGCCCCAGGTGAGCGGCCGTCGAAGTGGGCGGGGGGCGCGCGGTTGTCTCGGCATGTCACGAGGCTAGCACAGGCTCGCTCGGGCTGGAGCCCGTGGGGGCCACAAAGACAGCGGAGCTTGGCCTATGCTCGGCGCCAGGGCGGCGGCGGCCGCCCGCGGGGGCACGGATGAGCGCGGGACAGCAGCAAGGGGGGCACCTCGACGAAGATCAGCCCCCCAACGCCATCGATCGGCTGAGCCACCTCGCCGCAAAGCTCGGCGCGGCCTGCCTGCTCGCCATGGTCGGCCTCGGGCTGATCAACACCCTGGCGCGCTTCGTCGGGCGGGCGATCGGGGAGAACCTCGCCGGGAACGCCGGTCTGGAGGGGCAGTGGTACCTCTACAGCCTCGCGTTCTTGTTGAGCCTCGGCCACACCCTCCGCCGCGGCGAACACGTGCGGGTGGACGTGCTCAGCGCCAAGCTCCGCCCGCGGGTGCGGACGGCCATTGAGCTCGGCGGCGGCCTGCTCCTGCTGCTGCCCCTCTGCGCCTTCGCGATCGCGACGGCGGCGCCGATGGTGGCCCGGTCGATCGAGGTCTGGGAAGGCTCGCCCGACCCCGGAGGCCTGCCCCGCTGGCCCATCAAGGCCCTGATCCCCTTCGCTTTTATCCTCCTCGGGGCCCAAGGCGCCGCCGAAGCCCTCCGCTCCGCCCGCGCGCTGCGGCGCGCCGCGCCATGATCGACCTCCCGCAGGCTTTGGCCGGGGCCATGTTCGCCCTCACCCTCGCGCTGATCTTCTCGGGCTACCCCGTGGCCTTTAGCGTCGGCGGAAGCGCGCTCATCTTCGCCGTGATTGGCGTGGCTGGCGGTATCTTCGAGCTTGGTTTGCTCAACGCCTTCCCCGAGCGGGTGATGGGCATCCTCGGCAACCAGGTGCTCCTCGCGCTGCCGAGCTTCATCCTGATGGGGGCGGTGCTGGAGAAGAGCAGGCTCGCCGAGGACCTGCTCCTGAGCATCGGCGCCTTGTTCGGGCGCTTGCGGGGCGGCCTCGCCTTGGCAGTGGTCCTCGTGGGCACGCTGCTCGCCGCCGCGACCGGGGTGGTCGGCGCGAGTGTCGTATCCATGGGCCTGATCTCCTTGCCCGTCATGCTGGAGCGGGGCTACAGCCGGAGCCTCGCGGCCGGCGTGATCACCGCTTCCGGCACGCTGGGTCAGATCATCCCGCCCAGCGTCGTCCTCGTCGTTTTGGCCGATCAGCTCGGGGTGAGCGTCGGCGACCTGTTCGCCGGCGCGCTGCTGCCGGGGCTGATGCTCGCGGGGATGTACGCGGCCTACGTCGTTGGGATCAGCGCCCTGCGGCCCCACCTCGCCCCGCCCATCGACGTGGCCCGACCGCCGGCGGCCGCGCTCATCGCCGCAATGTTGCCCCCTTTGGCCCTGGTGGTGCTGGTCCTCGGCAGCATCCTCGTGGGGATCGCGACGCCGACGGAGGCGGGCGCGGTGGGTGCGGCCGGGGCAGCGCTCATCGCCGCGGCACGGGGGCGGCTGCGCAAAGGCGCGCTGTGGGCCGCCGCCGAGGAGACCGCCCGACTCTGCTCGATGATCATGATGCTGTTGATCGGCAGCACCTTGTTCGCGCTCGTTTTTCGCGGCTTCGACGGCGACTTGATGATGGAGGCCGCGCTCACCGGCCTGCCCGGCGGAGCGCTCGGCTTGATCCTCGTGACCAACCTCGTGCTGTTCGTGTTGGGCTTCTTCATCGACTTTTTCGAGATCTGCTTCATCGTGCTGCCGCTGCTCGTGCCTGCGGCGCGGCTGCTGGGCATCGACCTCGTCTGGTTCGGCGTGATGGCCGCCATGAACCTGCAGAGCAGCTTCTTGACCCCGCCCTTCGGCTTCTCATTGTTCTACCTGCGCGGGGTCGCGCCGCCGGAGCTCCAGACCCGCGACATCTACCGAGGCGTGGTGCCCTTTGTGGTGATCCAGCTGCTCGCGCTGCTGCTGGTCATCGCCTTCCCCGGCATCGTGACCGCGCTGGTTCCGGACTGAGCCCCTCAGCCGGCGCCGCCGACCGCTTGGGCATAGGCCAGCTCGGCCGCGCCGAACCATTGGGTCGAGGACGCTCGGTAAGAACGCCAGCTGTCCAACAGCGGCCGGATCGTCGGGTCTTTGGCGGCGTCCTCGTCGAGCATGGCCTCGCTGGCCGCTTTGGCCGCGGCCATGATGTCGGCGGGGAAGGGCCGCAGCTGCA
>CANHON010000169.1 GCA_947462115.1 Deltaproteobacteria bacterium
CGACATTGAGCACCTGCACAGCATCATCGGCACTGAGCAGAGCGCCGACAGCCGGGCCGACGAGGGCGAACACACCGCCCGCCTGATGATCTCCTTGGCTGGCGACCACGACCTCGAGCTGCGCGAAGAGGCCCTGATGTCGGTGGTGCGGGAGGCCACCGTCGGCGCGTCCACGGCGCTCGGGGTCGAGGCACCCAACGTGCAAATGACCCGTCCGAGCCTGTTCTCATTTAGCACCCCCATGGAGGTGCTCCTCTACGACGACGACCTCCGACGCCTGCGCGAGGTCTCCGACCGCACCGTCGAGACCATGCGCACGGTCGACGGCCTCACCGACGTGCGCTCGAGCATGGTGGCGGGCTACCCCGAGCTACAGGTTCGCTACGATCGCGTGCTGCTCGATCGATTCGGCCTCGACACCGGCTCGATCGCCGCCCGGGTGCGCGACGGCGTGCTCGGCAAGAAGGCGACCACGCTGAGCCGCGGCGACGGCCGGGTGGACCTGATGGTGCGGCTCGACGAGGCCGACCGGCGCAGCAGCGACGACCTGCGTCGGATCAACGTGAACCCCAACCTCGTCCCGGCGATCCCGCTCGAGGCGGTCGCGACCATCACCGAAGCGCTGGGCCCGTCCGAGATCCGCCGGGTGGATCAGCGTCGGGTGGTCTCGGTGACCGCCAACCTCGCCGGCTTCGACATGGCCGGTCAGGCCGACGCCCTGCGCCAAGCCCTGGGGCAGGCGGGGCTCGACGGGGTGGAGTGGGAGCTCGGCGGGCAGAGCCGCGAGATGGAGCGCTCGGTGCAGAGCCTCGAGCTCGCCCTGCTGCTCGCCATTTTCCTCGTGTACATCATCATGGCCAGCACCTTTGAGAGCGTGCTGCACCCCTTCGTCATCTTGTTCTCGGTGCCGCTGGCGGTGGTCGGCGTCGTGCCGGCCCTGGCGCTCAGCCAGACCCCGGTGAGCGTCGTGGTGTTCATCGGCGCCATCGTGCTGGCCGGCGTGGTCGTCAACAACGCCATCGTGCTGGTCGACACGGTCAACACCCTGCGGGCCGAGGGGGTGCCCCGGCTCGAGGCGCTGGCCGACGGCGCGCGGCTCCGGCTGCGCCCCATCCTCATCACGACGACCACGACGGTGCTCGGCCTCGTGCCCTTGGCCCTTGGCATCGGCGAGGGCGCTGAGCTGCAGCAGCCCCTGGCGCTGACGGTCATCGCCGGCCTCGCCAGCTCCACGCTGCTGACCCTCGGCGTCATCCCCACCGTCTACCTCGTGCTGACGCAGGCCCTCGAGCGCCCCGCCCCACCGACGACCGACGAAGCGCCGTCCCCCGACGCCGAGCCCGCCGTCGATGGCGCGCCCATCCCTCCCACCGACGGGCACTAGGCCACCGTCCCCACGGAGCGCGCATGGAACGCTGGCTGCCGGAGCTCTCGGTCAACCGCCCGATCACCGTCATCATGAGCTTTTTGGCCCTCATGGTGGTCGGCGCGATCGCCTGGGCGCACATCCCGCTGGAGATGATGCCCTCCTCCTACACCCTCAACCGCCTGTGGGTCTGGGTGAGCTACGAGGGCAGCACGCCGCGCGAGAACGACGCGAACATCATCCTGCCGCTGCAGGAGCACGTGAGCACCGCGCCCGGCATCAAAAGCATGGGCGCCCGCGCCCGCCCCGGCAGCGCCAGCCTGAGCCTCGAATTTCACCGCTCGATCTCGATGGACGTGGCCTACAACGCCCTGGTCGACCGCCTCGAGCGGGCCATGACCGAGCTGCCCGAAGACGTCGAGCGCTACAACATCTGGAAGTGGGACCCCTCCGACGAACCGGTGCTGTGGACCGGCATCAGCATGCCCGAGGGCGTCGAGGACCCCTACAAGCTCGTGAGCGAGGTGGTGGCCAAGCGCCTCGAGCGGGTGCCGGGTGTGGGCCGGGTGGACTTCTGGGGCGTGACCGAGCGCCGCATTTTCGTGGAATTCCGCCTCGACCAGCTCGAGGCCCACGGCGTGAGCCTCGGCGAGGTGCTCGGCCGGCTCGGCAAAGACAACTTCCAGATGGCCAGCGGGCGCGTGGTGGACGACGGCCGCGTCGCCTATGTGCGCAGCCTCGCCCGCTGGGCCGACGTGGACGAGCTGCGCGCCTACCCCGTGAAGCCGGGCGTGCGCCTCGCCGACATCGCCGACATCACCTACCGACCCGACCCGACCCCCGACATCAACCACATCAACGGCAAAGAAGGCGCCGCCCTCTCCATCATGAAGGAGTCGGACGCCAACACCGTGAAGGTCGCCGAGCAGGTCGAGGCGGCGATGGCCGAGCTGGCGGCGGACCCGCGGGCCCAGGGCGCCGGCTTCGTCAAGTTCTTCAGCCAAGCCGACCTCATCCAAGGCTCGGTCAACGACCTGCTGGAGTCTACCGCCATCGGCGGGCTCTGCGCGGTCATCGTGCTCTACGTCTTTTTGCGCGAGTGGCGGCTGACGCTGCTCATCGCCGCCAGCATCCCCGTGACGCTGCTGATGACGGTGGCGGCGCTCGACCTCACCGGCCACACCCTCAACCTGCTGAGCTTGATGGGCCTGATGATCGCTGTCGGCATGGTGGTGGACAACGCCATCGTCGTCGCTGAGGCCATTTACGAGCGGCGGCAGCGCGGCGAGACGCCCAAAGAAGCGGCGGTCGGCGGCGCCTCGGAGGTCAACCTCGCGATCACCTTGAGCACCCTCACCAGCATGGTGGTGTTCTTGCCGGTGATCCTGATGAGCGAGGACGCCGACTTCTCCTTCTTCATGGGCGAGCTCGGCATGCCGGTGGTCTGGGCGCTCGGCGCCTCGCTGCTGGTGGCCCTGCTCTACACGCCCTTGGCGACGACCTTCTTGAAGAACCGCGGCGGCAAAGCTGCCCCCGAGCCGCCCCGCTGGGTGGTCTGGCTGGAAGGCAAGTACCGCAGCGGCCTGCACGCGGTGCTCACCCACCGCACCGATACGCTGGTGGGCATCGTCGCGGTGCTGTTCTTGACCGTGGTGCTGCCGGCCCAGGGGGTGAGCTGCCAAGAGAGCGCCGACGGCAACATCGGCGACTTCGTGGTGCGCCTCGAGGTGCCGGCCGACTTCACCTACACCGAGCGCCTCGAGACCCTCAAGGTCTACGAAGACTGGCTCGACTCGCACCACGAGGCCTGGGGCATCCGCACCCACCGCAGCGAGCTCGACTCCACCAGCACCTACGGGCGGCTGTGGGTCTACCTCGAGGAGGAGGAGAAGGAGGGCCGCCTCCCGCGCGCCGAGGTGCTCGACCTGGCCCGCGAGGAGCTGCCCAAGCTCGCCGGGGTCGACGCCGGCATCGGCTGGGGCGGCGGCGGCGGCGGCAACGAGAACAACACGCTGACCATCACCCTGAGCGGCGAAGACGTCGGCACCCTCGAGGCGCTGGGCCTCGAAGTGCGCCGGCGGATCAAGGCCGTGCCGGGCGTGATCGGCGCGAGCAACGATCAAGAGGAGGGAGGCGGCGAAGAGCTCCGCCTCAACGCCGACCGGGACGCCCTCGCCCGCGCCGGCATCGACGCCCGCACGGTCGGCCAGACCGTCGGCTTCGCGCTGCGCGGCACCATGCTCCCCCGCTTCCACGAGCCGGACAAAGAGGTCGACGTGGTGGCGCGCTTCCGCTACGAGGACCGCGAAGACGTCGACCGGCTGCTCAATTTCCCCTTGTGGAGCCCCGCCACCCTGCGCTCCACCCCCCTGCGCGGCGTGGTGCGCCCCGAGGTCGCGCCCGGCCTCGGCACCATCCGCCGCGAAGACCGGGTGACGAGCTACCCCATCACCGTCGAGCTCAAGCCCGGCGCCGAGCCCGAGGCGCTGCAGGCCGGGATCGCTGGCGCCCTCGACAGCATCAACCTGCCCCGCGGCTACGACTGGTCCTTGACCGGCAAGGCCTTCGGCGCCGAGGAGGAGGACCAGGCCCGCAACCTCGCGCTGGTGCTGAGCGTGGTCTTCGTCTTCTTGATCATGGGCGTGCTGTTCGAGAGCTTCTTGCTGCCTTTTGCCGTGATCACCAGCATCCCCATGGCCATCCTCGGGGTCTACTGGACGCTGTACCTCACCGGCACCCCGCTCGACATGATGGGCGGCGTCGGCCTCATCATCCTCGTCGGCGTGGTTGTCAACAACGGCATCGTGCTCATCGACCTCGTCACGCGCCTGCGGTCCGACGGCATGAGCCGGGTGGACGCCCTGGTCGAGGCCGGCGGCCGCCGCCTGCGCCCGATCCTCATGACCGCGCTGACGACCATCATCGGCCTCATGCCGATGGCGCTGGGCACCTCCACCTTCGTCGGCATCCCCTATGCCCCGCTCGGCCGGGTCGTCGCCGGCGGCCTCGTCGCCGGCACCGTGCTCACGCTTTTCCTCGTACCCTTCCTCTACACCGTCCTGGACGATGTTCGCAGCACGGCGAGCCGCTGGTTGGCCTGGGTCGTCGCCCGCCCCCGCGCCGCCGCCGCCCGCTGAACCGTCCCCGGAGCGCCCATGCCCGCCTTGCCCACCGCCGCGCTCATCGCCTTGCTGCTCGGCAGCAGCGCCGACGCCGCCGAGCTCGCCTACTCCGACGCCCTGTCCTTGGCGTTGGAGCGAAACCCGAGCCTGCTCGGGGCCCAGCAGGACCTCCGGTCGGCGGACGGCGCCCTGCTCGCGGCCCGGGGGGTCTTCGATCCGACGGCCACGGCCAGCGTCAACCGGAATTCGAGCCTGGAGCAGGCGCTGAGCTTCGGCTTCCCCACCACGACCGAGAACCGAAACGCCAGCTGGAACATGGGGATCAACAAGTTCTGGTCCACCGGCACCACCAGCGCGCTGAACTGGTCGAACAACGCCAACCGCACCCTGTTCACCGCCGAGGACGTCGATCGCCTCAACCAGGTGCGTCAGCTCGGCTTCCTCAACGAGGACGAGATCTTCAACAGCCGCCTCACCGCTTCGGTGACCCAGTCGCTGCTGCAAGGTTTTCGCATGGCGACGAACCTCTCGGGGGTGCGCACCGCCACCAGCGCCCGCAGCCAAGCGGAGGCCGAGGCGCTCCGGGTGCGCCAGCAGGTGCTGGCCGACACCGCCAAGGCCTACTGGGCCCTCTACACCCAAGGGCGGATGGTCAGCCTCGCCGAAGCTTCGCTGCAAGTGGCCCGCGAAGAGCAGCGCGTGGTCGAGGCCAAGGTCGAGCAGGGCTCCTTGGCGCCGCTGGAGCGCTCGCGGGTGGCGGCCGCCGTGGTGCAGGCCGAGAGCGCGCTCATCGACGCCGAATCCCAGCTCCGCAACGCCAACAACGCCCTGCAGGTGCTGATCGGGGGCGCGCCGGGCGAGGTGCTCACCACCACCAGCGCGCCGGTGGCGGTCACCGACCTGCCGCTCAACCCCGAGGACGCTGTCGGCGCCGCCCTTCAGAACAACCCGGGCCTCCAGGTGCTCCGCATGCGCATGGAGGCCGCCGAGCAGGACCTCCTCGACGCCAAGCACCGGCTGCTCCCCCAGCTCGACGCCACCGCCAGCTATGGCCTCGCCGGCTTTGAGGTCGGCACCGAGGAGGCGCCCAGCTCGGGCCTCAAGACCGCGGCCGGCATGTTCGACGCCGAGCAGCGCAGCTGGAGCCTCGGCGCCAACCTGAGCGTGCCGCTGGGCAACCGGGCCGACCGGGGCGCCGCGGATCAGCGCGGGGCCGCGCTTCAGCGCCTCCGGCTCGACGAGCAGGCCCTGGCGCGCACCACTGAACAGCAGGTGCGGGCCCAGGTGGACACCCTGCGCTCGGGCAAGGCCCGCCTCGCCCTGGCCGAGGCCAACCTGCGGCTCGCCGAGGAGACCTTGGACGCCGAGCGCTCCCGCCAGGAGTCCGGGCGAACCGTGCAAAAAGACGTGCTCGAGGCGATCAAGAACGTGGACAACGCCAAGATCTCGCTCCAGCAGGCCATCGCCGACCACCTCGTCGCGATCATCGAGCTGGAGCGCCTCAAGGGCAGCCTCTGAGCGGGAAGCCCCCAGGGCTCGCCGGGGTTGTCGCCGCGCCCCTGCCCCGCGCCGGGGCAGCCTCCCCCCAAGCACCCCGAGCAGACATGCAGGCCAAAGCAGTCCTCCCCTTCGGTCTCGGCGCGATCGTCGGCGCGACCGGCCTCGCCCTCCTCCCCGCGATGAGCCCGCCCTCCATCGCCGCCAGCGCCGAGAGCACCCCGCTGGCGCCCCTTCAGTACGACCCCAGCCGCAGCCTCGCCCCCTTGGTCGAGAAGCTGGCGCCGGCGGTGGTCAACCTGGAGGTCAGCCACTCGGTGAACGCGGTCAGCCTCGGCCGCGCGCCCTTCAGCGTGCCGGACGGCGTCATCCGCCAGGGCATGGGCTCGGGCTTCTTCATCTCGAGCGACGGCTACCTCATCACCAACAACCACGTGGTGGAGGGCGCCCGCGCGGTCACGGTGCACCTGGAGGGCGGGCGCGAGCTGCCCGGCGAGGTCGTCGGCACCGACCCGCGCACCGACCTCGCCTTGGTCAAGGTGCAGCTCGGCAAGGGAGAAGCCGCGCACCACGTCACCCTCGGCGACAGCGACGCCGCGCGGGTCGGCGACTGGGTGGTGGCCATCGGCGCGCCCTTCGGCCTCGACCACAGCGTCACGGCCGGCATCATCTCGGCGAAGGGCCGGGTGATCGGCGCCGGGCCCTACGACGACTTCTTGCAGACCGACGCGAGCATCAACCCCGGCAACTCCGGCGGTCCCCTGTTCAACCTCGAAGGCGAGGTGGTGGGCGTCAACACCGCCATCAACCCCCGCGGCCAGGGCATCGGCTTCTCGGTGCCGTCCAACGTCGTCAAAAGCGTCGTAGACGAGCTGAAGCACGAGGGTCGGGTCGCCCGCGGCTGGATGGGGGTCGGGCTCCGCCCCCTCACCGAGCCCCTGAAGGCCGAGCTGAAGGTCACGACCGACCGCGCGGCGGTGGTCTCGGAGGTCTACGAAGGGACGCCCGCCGCCAAGGCTGGCCTTCGCCAAGGCGACGTGCTGCTCGCGATCGACGGCGAAGGAGCCGAGAGCACCGACGCCCTCATCCGGCAGATCGGCGCCCGCCGACCCGGCGAGACCCTGCGCCTCTCGGTGAGCCGGGCCGGTGCGCCCCTGGAGCTCACGGTCGTGCTGGCCGAGCGCCCCGACGAGGACGACCTGCACAGCGGCGCCTTCCTCCGCGGGGGAAAAAAGGGCGGCGAGCGCTGAGCCTCGGCGGGCCTGGACCGGGTGGGGCGCTCCGTCTGGCGGCCGATGAAGGGCCGGGCCGCCCGCGATAGGCCGCCGCGTGAGCACCGCCCCGCCCGCCCTGCCGACCGAGCCTGCGCCGCCCGCCCTGCGCGTCTGGGACTGGCTGCGCCTGCTGCTCATCTCCGTGCACATCTTCGCGATCACGGTGCCAGCGGTGCCCTCCCCGCCGAGCGCGCTGACCCCGAAGAAGCTCCAAGAGCGCGGCGCCCAGCAGGCCATCGGCGGGCTGAGCGACGCGCTCGGCGCCATCGGGCTGGAGCTCAGCGAGGAGACGCTCGGCGGGCTGGTGATGACCGTCGCCAACGGCGTGATCTCCGCGCGCGAGGCCGCCTCGCGCCCCTTCGCCCCCTACTACCGGCACGCTGGCACCCGGCAGAGCTGGCGGATGTTCAGCCGCGTGGCGGATCGCCCGGCGCGCCTGGAGGTCCACCGCGCCGACGGCGAAGCGTGGGTGCCGCTGTACGTGGCCCTCGATCCCGAGCACGCCTGGGCCGGGCGCACCCTGCGCTCCGAGCGCTTTCGAGCGATGATCAACAACTTCGCGAGCAAGTCGGGCCGCACCACCTACCTGGGCCTCGTGCGCTGGCTCACCTGCCGGCGCCTTGAGGAGGGCCACGCCGGCGAGCGCCTGCGCGTGCAGCTCCGCCGCCTCGCGGTGCCCAGCCCCGCCGTGCTGCGGGCGCGGGGCGGCCTCATCGAGAAGGCGCCCTACTGGGTGGAGGAGCGCGTCGTCAGCGCCGAGGCCTGCGCGCCGCCCGGGCTGGCGGGCCCCGATGAAGACGCCGAGGGCGGGCCCCCCGATGACGGCCAGGCTCCGCCCGAGGGGGATGCGCCATGAGCGAAGGCCCGCTGAGCCGCGCCGCCCGCCTGCTCGGCCACCGCGAGGCGGGGCACAGCCTCGCGATCTTCCGGATGGCCGTCGGGCTCATCATTTTGCACATGCTGGGCGCGCTGATCTGGACCGAGAGCCTCGCCCCCATCTGGATGAACCCCGAGGACGGCGGCCTCCGCGATCAGAAGGTGACCCAGTGGCTCGCGGTGGCGGTCGGCGCGCCGGCGCCGAGCGGGGTGCTGGCCTTGGTGGCCGGCGCTGCAGCGGGGGCCCTCGCCCTGACCGTGGGCCTCGGCGCGCGGATCGGCGCCCTGCTCACCCTCCAGTGCCTCCTGGCCTTGTTCAGCGTCCACCAGAGCTCCGGCGGGGGCCACGACCGCCTCATCCTCAACGCCCTGTGGCTGCTGGTCCTCGCGTCGAGCGACCGCAGCCTCTCCCTCCGCAGCCGCCTCCAGACCGGGCGCTGGTGGAACGACACCCCCGTGGCGGCCTGGCCGCGCTGGCTGGCGGTCTTTCAGATCTGCCTCGTCTACACCGCGACCGGCCTCCAGAAGGTCAACCCCGAGTGGTTCCCCTGGGGCGGCCTTGAGGCCGTGTACCGCAGCCTGCTGCTGCCGAGCTGGGCCCGCTACGACCTGAGCGGCTGGCTCGGCGACATCGAGCCGCTCCTCCAAGCGGCCACCGCGCTCACCTGGCTTTGGGAGTCCAGCTTCTTCCTGGTGATCGCCGCGCTCTACTGGAGGGCCACCCGCACCCGCCCGGGGCGGGCCCGGGCCTTGTCCAACCGCTGGGACCTCCGCCGCGCCTACCTGTTGATCGGCATCGCGATGCACTTGGGGCTGACGGCGCTCATGGAGCTCGGACCCTTCGGGCTCATCTCCATGAGCTTCTATGCTTGCATGCTCAGCCCCGACGAGTGGTCCGCCAAGCTGCGCCGAAGCTGAGGGGGCTGGGCGCCACGGCGGGGGCCAACGATAAGGGCCCGCCGAAGCGGGCCCTCTCGGAGAGGCCAAGCGAGGTTTGAACCTAGCCGGCGGCTGCCTCGCAGCAGACCTCGGGGTGCGGATCGCTCTCGATGCCCAGGTCGGACCGCTCGGAGACCGTCGAGTCGGGGTCGCTGCAGTAGCGCTCCCGGGCGCGGCCGTCCTTGTTCGGGTCCCACTCCGCGAAGAAGAGGTCGCAAGCGTCCTCAGGCGCCTTCTCGGCCCAGCACATGCTGGGGTGGAG
>CANHON010000170.1 GCA_947462115.1 Deltaproteobacteria bacterium
CGGGGCCCCGCGTCTCGGCCCGCGGCCCGGCCATCCACCTGCGCGGCGGCCCCGACCCGGGCGACCTCGACGCGAGCGCCCTGCCGGTGCCCGGCGCGCACAACGTCGAGAACACCGCTGTGGCGGCCATGTTGGCGGTATGGATCGGCGCGCGGCGCGCGGACCTGTCGCTCGGGCAGCTCGTGGCCCTGCCGCACCGCATGCAGCCGGTGCCGAGCGCGGACGGCCGCCGCTGGATCAACGACTCCAAGGCGACCAACCTCGACGCCACCCTGGTGGGCCTGCGCGGCGTCCCGGCCGGGAGCACGCTGCTGCTCGGCGGTCAGGGCAAGGAGGGCGCCGACTACGCCACCCTGGTCCCGGACTTGCTCGCCGGCGAGCACCGGGTGATCTGCTTCGGCGCGGACGGGGGCCTCATCGCCGCCGCGCTCCGGGCCGCCGCCCCGAGCCTCCCGGTGCGCCGCAGCCGGACGCTCGCGACCGCCGTGGCCGCCGCGGCCGCCCACACGGCCGAGGGCCAGACCGTCCTGTTGTCGCCGGCCTGCGCGAGCTTCGATGAATTCCGAAACTTCGAGCATCGTGGCGAAGAATTCGCCGCCTTGGTCGCCCGAGTCCAGTCCAGCGGAGACAGCGAATGAACCGCACCTTTGACCACTGGCTCGTGCTGTTCACCGCGGCCTTGATCGCTTTTGGCCTCGTGATGATCTACTCGGCCTCGGCGGTGCTCGCCGAGGAGAGCTTCGGCGACCCCTACAAGTACTTGACCCGACAGGGCGTGGCCCTGGCGCTCGGCGTCTTCATCGCGACGCTGACGGCGTTTACGCCGACCCGCGCCCTCCGAAAAGGCGGCGTGGTGATGCTCGGCATCAGCACCGCGGCGCTGTTCGCGACCTATGTGCCGGGCATCCAGTACAAGGCCAACGGCGCCGCGCGGTGGATCGGCATGGCGGGCATCAACTTCCAGCCCTCGGAGTTCGCCAAGATCGCCGTGCTGATGATGCTGGCCGACTTCCTCGACAAGTACCGCGCCCACATCAACAACCCCCGGGTGCTGATGACCGCGGCGCTGATCCCGGCCCTGCCGATGGCCCTGACCCTCGGCCAGCCCGACTTCGGCACCACCGCGATCATGGGCGGCCTCGCCGGCATCATGGTGGTGATCGCCGGCCTCCAGTGGCGCTACCTCGCGCCCATCGGCATCGCGGGCGCGCTCGGCGCGGTCGTGCTCGTGACGGGGGCGGAGTACCGCCTCAAGCGGGTCACGAGCTTCATGGACCCCTGGGCCAACCAGCAGGGCGACGGCTACCACATCATCCAGAGCTGGGTGGCGATGCACAGCGGCGGTGTGGAGGGCCAAGGCCTCGGAAACTCCATCGCCAAGCTGCACTTTCTGCCAGAGCCCTGGACCGACTTCATCGGCGCGGTCATCGGCGAGGAGCTCGGCCTCATCGGCCTCGGCGCCCTGGTGCTGCTGTTCGGTCTTTTCGTGTGGCGCGGCATGCTCATCGCCCGCCGGGCGAGCAACGCCTACGGCACCTACCTCGCGGCCACGCTCTCTGTGATGATTGGCCTGGAGGCCTTTTTCAACCTCGCGGTCATCCTCGGCCTCGTGCCGCCCAAGGGCCTCGTGCTGCCCTTCATCTCCTACGGCTCGTCGGCGACGCTCGCCAACCTGTGGGCCGTGGGCATCTTGCTGTCGGTGGCCGCCGAGGCCAACGGCGCGCCGCTCGACCAGGGCTGGCAAGCCAAGCCGGCGGTCGCCCAGCCCGCCGCCGGACCCCAGCCCGCGCGCTGAGCCGCCGCGCCACGCACCTTCGCAGGAGACCGCATGTTCAGCGGACGGATCCAACGCATTCACTTCATCGGGATCGGCGGCAGCGGCATGTGCGGCATCGCCGAGGTCTTGGCCACCCAGGGCTACCAGGTGACGGGGTCCGACCAGCGCGAGAGCGCTGTGCTGGAGCGGCTTCGCGGCCTCGGCGCCGTGGTGATGATCGGGCACCGGCGGGACAACGTCGCCGGCGCGCAGGTCGTGGTGCGCTCCACCGCCGTCCCCGACAGCAACCCCGAGGTGCAGGAGGCGATCCTCCGCAAGATCCCGGTCATCCCTCGCGCCGAGATGCTGGGCGAGCTGATGCGGATGAAGTACGGCCTCGCGGTGGCCGGCACGCACGGAAAGACCACCACCACGTCGATGTTGGCCCGCTGCCTGCACCACGCCGGCCTCGATCCCACCATCGTCATCGGCGGCCGCCTCGACGCCATCGGCAGCAGCGCCCGCCTCGGCGCCGGGGAGTTCTTGGTCGCCGAGGCCGACGAGAGCGACGGCAGCTTCTTGACCCTCAGCCCCACCGTCGGCGTCATCACGAACATCGACCCCGAGCACATGGAGCACTGGGGCACCATCGAGGCGCTGGTCCAGGGCTTCGTGGACTTCGCCAACAAGGTGCCCTTCTTCGGCTTCTCGGTGCTCTGCCTCGACCACCCGCGGGTGCAGGCGCTGATGCCGCGGGTGCGCCGCCGCATGATCACCTACGGTTTTAGCGCCCAGGCCGACCTGCGCGCCGAGGACGTCGAGCACGACGGCACCTCCACCCGTTTTATGGTCCTCGCCCGGGGCGAGCGGCTCGGCTGGCTGCGCCTCGGCATGCCCGGTCGGCACAACGTGCAGAACGCGCTGGCAGCCCTGGCGGTGGGCCTGGAGCTCGGCGTGCCCTTTGACGCGCTGCAGGCCGCTTTGGACGGCTTCAACGGGGTGGACCGCCGCTTTAGCCTGCGCGCCGAGCTGCGCCTCGCGGCCGATCAGCCGACGGTCACGGTCATCGACGACTACGGCCACCACCCCACCGAGATCGCCGCCACCCTGTCGGCGGCCCGCCAAGCTTGGCCGCACCGCCGGATCGTGGCCGTCTTTCAGCCCCACCGCTTCACCCGCGTGCGCGACCTGCTCGACGACTTCGCCACCTGCTTCCACGAGGCCGGCCATGTGGTCGTCTGCCCGGTCTACCGGGCCGGCGAGGCGCCGATCGAGGGCATCGACGAGCAGCGGATCGCGAGCCGCATCCTCAGCTTTGGGCACCGCTCCGTGGCCGCGGTGGCGGACCTCGACGGGGCCCTGGAGCACCTCCGCGGGCAGCTCCAGCCGGGGGACGTGCTGATCACCTTGGGCGCTGGCGACGTCAACAAGCTCTGCCAGACCGTGCCTGAGGCCCTCCATGTCGCGGACTGAAGCGCCGCCGGTCCCGCCGACCGAAGACGTCGATGACGACCGGATCATTGAGCTGCAGGGCCTCCTCGCCGAGGTGCCGGGCCTCTTCCCCCGCCGCGGGGAGCCCCTGAGCCGCCACAACGCGCTCCGCACCGGGGGCCCCGCCGACCTGTGGGTGGTGGTAGACAGCCCCGCCCAATTCGCCGCCGTGACCCGGGCCGCGAGCGGCTGCAGCGTGCCGATCAGCTTCGACTACCCGCTGTCGGACCGCATCCTCAAGGCGGGCGGCCTCGGCGGCCTCGTGATCCGGCCGGGCCAGGGCTTCGAGCAGCTCGGCTGGGTCGAGGCCAGCGCCGAGGCGAAGGCGGAGGGCGAGGAGGGCCCCTTGCTGGAGATCGGCTCCGCCTGCCCCTTCGCGCGGGCGGCCGGCTTCGGCGGCACCTGGGCGGCGCTGAGCCAGTGGCCCGGCACCCCCGGCGCGTGGCTGGGCGGCCCCCGCTGGGCGGCGCTCAGCGACTTTATCGACAGCATCGTCATCCTCCGCGGGAAGACCGAGACGGTGCTGCGCCACGAGGACGCCGGCCGACCGCCCGAGCCCGGCCCCCGCGCCATGCTCAAGAGCGTCCGGATGCGGGCGCCCGAGAGCCTTCAGCTCCACCGTCCGCCGCCGCCGACCGGCACGCTGTTCGTCCGGCCGGCCAAGCTGCCCGGCAGCCTCTCGGCCTTCCTCCGGGACACCGGGGTGGTCGGCAGCCGACTGCGCGCCTGGCGGCTGGAGCCCGACGGCACGGTCTCCCAGCAAGGCGGGGGCACCGCCGACGATCTGCTGCTGTTCGCCAAGGCCATCAAGTCGCGCCTCCACGCCTTGCACGGCCTCGATCCCGATGTCTTCCTCCCTGTGCTCGGCCGGAACCCGATCCGCCGAAGCCTCCGCCCCAAGAAGCCGGTGACCCCATGAGCGCCCTGTTGGAAGAAGCCCACCTCGCCTCGGCCCTCGCCCGCATCGCCGACCGCAGCGCCCGCGTGGGCGTGCTCTACGGCGGCATGTCGTCGGAGCGCGGCGTGTCCATCAAGAGCGGGAAGGCCGTGCTGGCGGCCCTCCTGTCCCGCGGCTGGTCGGCGGTCGGCATCGACGTGGGCCCCGACCTCCCCGAGCGCCTGCGGGCCGAGGGCGTGGAGGTGGCCTGGATCGCCCTGCACGGTCAGTTCGGCGAAGATGGCTGTGTGCAGGGCCTTTTGGAGCTGATGCGCGTGCCCTACACCGGCAGCGGCGTGCGGGCCTCCGCGGTCGCCATGGACAAGGTCATGACCAAGCGGGCCCTGCGCAGCGGAGAGGTCCGCCTCGTTCCCGACGCGGTGTGGCGGCGCGGCCAGGCCCTGCCCACCGAGCTCGGCCTCCCGGTGATCTGCAAGACCCCGCAGGGCGGCTCGACCATCGGCATCATCAAGGTGGAGGCGGCCGAGGCCCTGGCCCCGGCCCTGAACACCCTCGCCGAGCTCGACGAAGAGGTGCTGGTGGAGCGCTTCATCACCGGGGAGGAGATCACGGTGGCGGTGCTCAGCGGCGAGGCGCTGCCGGTGGTCAGCATCCGCCCGGTCGGGGCGGGCGCGATGTTCGACTTCGCCGCCAAGTACACCGAGGGGCGCACCGAGTACATCGTGCCTGCGCCGATCTCGGAGATGGCCGCCGCGGACGCCTCGGCCCAGGCCCTGGCCGCTTACCGGGCGCTCGGCCTCAGCGGCGTGGCGCGCGCCGACTTCATCATTGACGCCGAGGGCCGCGCGTGGTTCTTGGAGGTCAACACCTTGCCGGGGATGACCGCCACCAGCCTCTCGCCGATGGCCGCGGGCGCGGTAGGGATCCCGTTTGAGGGGCTGGTGGAGCGGGTGCTCTGCGCCGCCACCCTCCACACCCGGCGGGCCGACCCCGAGCGCGTGGCCCGCCCCGGTGAGGCCGCCCCGACGAACGCCCCGAGCTGAGGCGCAGATGGCCCTGGTCTCCCCATTCTTACGGCCCCTCGCGAGCACCCTGGTGATGGGTGTGGGGGGCTGCGGCGCGCGGGTCATCTCGGCGCTCGCCGCCGAGGCCCAGGGCGACCTGCTCAACGACCTCGACAACCCCGTGGACGTCGTGATGGTGGGCACCGACGCCCGCGACATCGCCGCCTCGGGGGCGAGCCGACAGCTGCTGCTCGGGGCCGAGCGCACGCGGGGCCGCGGCACCCTCGGCGACCCTGCCCTTGGCCGAGAAGCCGCCTTGGAGGAGCGGGATCGCATCAGCGACCTCGTCGGCTCCGCGGACCTGTGCCTGCTCGCCGCCGGCCTCGGCAAGGGCACCGGCGGGGGCGCGCTGCCGGTGGTGGCCGAGCGGGCACGGCGCCGCGGCGCGCTGACCGTGGCGGTGGTGAACCTCCCGGGTCCCGAGGAGGGGCCGCTGGTCTGCGCCCGGGCCGAGCAGGCCCTCGAGGCCCTGCGCCCCTTCGTCTGCGTGCTCGTGACGACCCGAACGGGACCTTCGCCGCGGACCGGCACCCTCCACATCCACTCGGCGGGCCCGGTCGGCCCCCCCTGGCTCGGTCCGCCCGCCGGGGACTGGCCCATCGGCGTGCGCTGCGGCCAGCCCGCGGGAGCGCCGATGACCGCCATCAAGGTGTTGACCTTGCACGGTTGTACGGTCGCGGTCGAGGCGGTCCCCGGCGAGACCGGCCCGACGGGCCCCTTCCTCATCCGCGAGGAGGCCGCGGGCGGCGCGATGGACGCGGCCCGGCAGACCAAGACCGCCTGGGAGCACCTCGGCCTCGAGGGCCAAGCGGTGGCGGACTTCTCGGTCGATGAGCGCGGGCACGCCTGGCTGCTTCAGCTCCAGGCCCTGGAGTCCACCGGCTCCTCGCCCGCGTGGTCGGTGGGGCAGGGCCAAGAGGCGGCCAGCGCCCACCGCCTGGCAGGCGCCCTGAGCCGGCGCCTCGGGCCCTTGACCCGCGCGCTGCTCCGCGCCATGGCCCGAACCGCCGCCCCCGACCGTGAGACGTGAGGCCATTTGATCAGAAGATCGTGATCATCAGAACTTTCAAGATCACGTCAGGCACGATGGGCGCGGCCCGCGGTCCTTGCCTTGTCAATGGGATCGCGCCTTGGTACGTTCCACGGGCAGATGGTCCCACGCGCCCGCGTGGAGCCTCCCCATGGCCCCTGGGCCCCTGGCCGGATCGCCGCTCCGCCGCTTCTGTGGCCTGAGCCGCGGGCCCCGCGCCAAAACGCCCACCGCGACGCCAACCACGACGCCTCGGCACCCGCCCCGCGCTCCGCTGCCCCTCCCGCCGCTCCCCCGCTGCCCCTCCCGCCTCCCTCCCTCCCCTCTGCCGCCGCAGGCCCCGCCCGCGCTGCAGGCCCCGAGCCCCGCCGTGAACGCCCCCGAACGCGCGCCCCTCATCGATGGAGAAGCCCGGCTGTCCCTCGGACGGCGGGCGCTCCGCGTGCTGTTGGCGGGCACGCTGGGCGGCGCGCTGGTCAGCGCGGCGGGCATCCTCGGGCACGAGCTGGCCACCGGCGAGCTGTGGCGGGTCACGGACGTCACCTTCGCCGGCCAGGTCAACGCCACCGAGCCGGCCCTGCGCCACCTCGCCAACGTCCGGGTCGGCACGCACCTCTTCGAGCTTGACCTGCAGCGCGTCGTCTTGGACGTGGAGCGCCACCCCTGGGTGCGCCGCGCCGAGGCCCGCCGGGTCCTGCCCGCCACCATCGAGGTGGTCGTCGAGGAGCACGCCCCGGTGCTGATCCTGGCGCTCGACCGCATGTGGTATGTCAACGCCATGGGCGAGCCCTTCAAGCTCGCCACCACCGAAGACCTCGACTACCCGGTGCTCACCGGCCTCTCGCCCCGCCTCGCCGAGGAGCACCCCTCCCTCGCCGCCGCCGTCGTGCAGGGCGCGCTGGAGGTGCTCGAGGCGACCGATGGGCACAGCACCGTCGGCCCGGAGCACAGCTCCGAGATCAACTTCGACCCCCACCACGGCTACACGCTGGTGCTGCGCAACGGCAGCCAGCTGCTGCTGGGCTTCACCGACCCCGAGCGCTCGCTCCGCCGCCTCGACCGCCTCACGGCCAACGGCCTCGACCTGACGACCGCCCAGCGCGTCGATCTCGACGCCCCGCGCATCGCGCTGGTGAGCCCCCTGGTCGACCCGAGCGTGCCCATCCCCCTCCCGCCGCCTCCTGATCTGCCGCCCTCCTCCGCCCCGGAGCTGCAATGAACCCCTACTCCCCGCCCCCGCGGAGCGCCCCCACCAAGAGCAGCTCCAGCGCCTTCACCTCCCCCGCCACGCCCTCGGGCGCCAAGCCTGCCGCCAAGCCCGCCCCGAAGGAGTCCACGATGAGCAGCCGGGTTCGCTACGACCTCGTCCAAGATGAGATGCAGAAGGCCACCATCCGCGTCATCGGCGTGGGCGGCGGCGGCGGCAACGCCGTCAACAACATGATCGAGTCGGGCATGTCGGGCGTGGACTTCATCGCCGTGAACACCGACGCGCAGGACCTTGAGCGCTCCCTGGCCCCCCGCCGCTTCCAGCTCGGCGGCGCGCTCACCAAGGGCCTAGGCGCCGGCGCCAACCCCGAGATCGGCCGCGAGGCTGCCCTAGAAGACCGCGACCGGCTCGCCGAGCTCGTCGCCGGCTCCGACATGGTCTTCATCACCGCCGGCATGGGCGGCGGCACCGGCACCGGCGCGGCCCCGATCATCGCCCAGGTGGCCAAAGAGGTCGGCGCGCTCACCGTGGCCGTCGTCACCCGCCCCTTCGGCTTCGAGGGCAAGCGCCGCCGCAAGCAGGCCGACGAGGGCATCGAGGCCCTGCGCCAGGTGGTCGACACGCTGATCACCATCCCCAACCAGCGCCTCATCAGCATGGCCACCGACCGCACCACGATGAAAGAGGCCTACGGCATGGCCGATCAGGTGCTCTACCAGGCCTGCAAGGGCGTGTCGGACCTCATCAACTGCTCCGGCATGATGAACGTGGACTTCGCCGACGTGCGCACCATCATGTCCAACAAGGGCATGGCGCTGATGGGCGTGGGCATGAGCCGCGGCGAGCACCGCACGGTCGAGGCGGCCCAGCGCGCCATCTCCAGCCCGCTGCTCGACGAGGTCTCGATCTCCGGCGCCACCTCGGTGCTGATCAACATCACCGGCAGCAGCCAGCTCACGGTCTTCGAGATCAACGACGCCGCCACGATGATCCAAGAGGAGGCCCACGAGGAGGCCAACGTGATCTTCGGCTGGGTCATCGACGAGAGCATGGAGGACGAGGCCCGCGTCACCGTCATCGCCACGGGCTTCGACGAGAGCTGGCTGCAGTCCACCCCGGACGTCGAGAGCCGCGTGCGCAAGGTCGTCAACGACAACGGCCGCCCGGCCGGTCGCCCCGCCAGCAGCAGCTACGGCCGCAACAACTCGATGGCCAGCGGCCTGAACACCGACGACTACGACATCCCCACCTTCTTCAAGAACGTGGACTGAGACGTCGTCTTCGGGTGCTCCGCGCAGTGCGGGGCGCCCGAGACCGCAGCGCCGCCGGAGCCCCCGGCGGCCTTCGCCGTTTTGGGGAGCGCCGCGCACCGGGCCCTCGCGCACATTTGACAAGCGCGAAAAAGGAGCCGCCGCGCCCAGAGATGCCCGATCCTGTACTCGCCCGGCCCCGGGGGGCGCCCCGAATGTGCCACTGAGTGCCATGTTCAGGATAGTATCGTAGGACCGTGCCAAATCGCCGCCGTCCACCCGTGAGACACCGCAGGCGCTTGGCCGCCCTCCTCCGCCCCCTGTGGAGCCGCCGATGTCGCTCAACTACATGCCGTTGAAGTCCCCGAAGAAGAAGCCCAGCCGCGGCGGATACGGCGAGGTCGGCGGCTACGCGCCCACCAACCGCGGCGGCGGCCACGGGCTGACCCCCTCGGCCAGCAACCCGTACCTCAACGTCGACTACACCCCGAGCAACGACAACAACAACGGGGGAGACACCGGCGGCGACCCCAACAAGTACCTCGACGTCGACTACACCCCGAGCAACGACAACAACAACGGGGGAGACACCGGCGGCGACCCCAACAAGTACCTCGACGTCGACTACACCC
>CANHON010000171.1 GCA_947462115.1 Deltaproteobacteria bacterium
AGCCAGATCTGCGCCTGGTTCGCGGCGGTGTGCTCGCCGACAGGGCTGAGCAGCGCGTCAATCTCGTAGTCCTCGCGCTGATCTTGCCAGACGAGCAGGCCGCGCGCGGCGGTCCCGAGCAGGGCCTGGGCCCGCGCCAGTCGGTCCGCGACGCGCGGGGCGAGCAGCCGCTGCCGGCCGTCCACCAGCAGCTCGCCGGAGACCTCCGGGCGGATGAGCAGCACGCGCTTGAGGGCGTCCTCGCAGTGCTGCAGCTCGGTGGGCTCGGAGCGCAAGAACTTGCGGCGGGCCGGCACGTTGTAGAACAGGTCACGGACGGTGACGCGGGTGCCCTCGGGCGCGCCGGCCTCCGATACGCCCTCCAGTCGGCCGCCCTCCAACCGAAGGCGAACGCCGCTCTCGGCGCCCCGGGCCCGGGTCAGCAGCTCAAAACGCGAGACCGAGGCGATGCTCGCCAAGGCTTCGCCGCGAAAGCCCATGGTGCGGAGGTGGTCGAGGTCCTCGACCTGGCGCAGCTTGGAGGTGGCGTGCCGCTCGACGCTCATCAGCGCGTCGTCGCGGCTCATCCCGAGCCCGTCGTCGGAGACCTGCAGCAGGCCGACGCCGCCCTGGCGCAGGGCCACCGACAGGTGCCGGGCCTCGGCGTCCAGGGCGTTCTCGACGAGCTCCTTGAGCACGCTGCTGGGCCGCTCCACCACCTCCCCCGCGGCGATGCGGTTGATGATGGCGTCGTCGAGCATGCGGATCATCGGGCTCTCCTGCCGCGCGGGGCTCAGCGCTCCTCTTTGAGCTCGCCGGGCCGCCGCTTCTGCCGGATCTTGATGCGGATCGGCGCACCTTGGAAGCCGTGGGCCTCCCGCAGCCGGTTCTCTAGGTAGCGCAGGTAGGGCGCGCGCACCGCGTCGGGGCTGTTGGAGAACACAATGAAGGTGGGCGGCCGAACGCGGGCTTGGGTCGCGTAGTTGAGGCGCACCGGGTGGTGGTGCTTCTGGGGCGGGTTGTTCGCCCCGACCGCCTCGCGCAGCCACTCGTTGAGACGAGCGGTGCTGACGCGCTTGTCGAACTGCTTGAAGCAGTCCTCGATGAGCGGGACGATGCGGTGGCAGCCCTTGGCGGTGAGCGCCGAGGTGTAGAGCACCGGCGCCCAGCTCAAGTGGGGCAGCGACTGGCGCAGCTCCTCTTCGACCACGGCGTGGTTCCGGTCGGGCATGTCCTTGATGAGGTCCCACCGGTTGACGACGACGATGCAGGCCCGGCCGCGATCGGCGATCAGCGCGGCGAGGCGGGCATCTTGGGCCGTGACGCCCTCGACTGCGTCGAGCACCAGCAGCGAGACGTGGCAGCGCTCGATCGCCTTGATCGCCCGCATGGTGGCGAAGGTCTCCAGCCGGTCGTCGATGCGGGCCCGGCGGCGGATGCCGGCGGTGTCGACGATCCGCATGGGGCGGCCATTCCAGAGGAAGACGCTGTCGACAGCGTCCATCGTCGTGCCGGGCATGTCGTGGACGACGTGACGCTCTTCGCCGATCAACAGGTTGACCAAGGTAGACTTGCCAATGTTGGGTCGACCGATGACCGCGATGCGGATCTCCGACTTGCCGTCGTCCTCGTCGATCTGCTCGATGGGCAGGTCAAAGTCGCTGGCGGCGGCCTCCTCCTCGGGCCCGCCGTCTCGGCGCGGGCAGCGGGGGCGGTCGTCCTCGTCTTCGTCCTCGTCGTCGATGACGGTTGCGTTCACCCGCTCGAGGATGGCCTCCCACAGCTCATAGATGTTGCGGCCGTGCTCGGCGCTGACGCAGACCAGCTCGCCGAGGCCGAGCGAGAAAAACTCGCCGGCGTCGTCGTCGTGCTTGGGGCCGTCGCACTTGTTGGCGACGACGAGCAGGTGGTCCTGCTGGACGCGGGCCCCCATGCTTTTGCGGAGCAGCTCGGCGGTCATGTGGTCGGCGGCGGTGAGCCCGGCCTCGCGGTCCACCACGAACAGCACGAGGTCAGCCTCGGCGATGGCGGCCTCGGCCTGTCGGCGAACCTGGAGGAACAAGGCGCCTTCAGCGAGCTCCGACAGGTCGGGCTCAAAGCCGCCGGTGTCGATGAGCAGCACCTCGCGGCCGAGGTACCGCGCCGAGCCGTAGTGGCGGTCGCGGGTGACGCCGGGGCGGTCGTGCACCAGGGCCTGGCGGCTGCCGGTGAGCCGGTTGAAGAGCGTGGACTTGCCCACATTGGGCCGCCCAACGATGGCGATGACGGGGGTCATGGGAGGGGTGCCTAAGCGCGGGCGCTATTCGATGCCGAGCGCGTGCAAGGTGCGGGGGTCACGGGACCAGTCTCGTCGGACCGTGACGTGGAGCTCAAGGTAGACCGAAGTGCCGAGCAGGGCTTCAATCTCGACGCGGGCACGGGTGCCCACCTCTTTGAGCATGGAGCCGTTGCGGCCGATGATGATGCCCTTCTGGCCGTCGCGCTCGACGAGGATGCGCGCGAAGATGGCGACGCGGCCCTTGCCGCCGCGGGCCTCGGGCTCATCGGTGAACTGCTCGATCTCGACGGCGGTGGCGTAGGGCAGCTCTTCTTTGGTGAGGAGGAACACCTTCTCACGGATGAGCTCCGCCACCATGAAGCGCTCGGTGGCGTCGGTGAGCGTGTCGGCGGGGAACAGGGGCGGGCCTTGGGGCAGCCGGGCGCGGAGCACATCGACCAGCTGGCGCACGCCGCCGCCGCGCAGCGCGGAGACGGGCACGATCTCGGCCTGCGGCAGAAGCTCGTGCAGCGCGCCAATGACGGGGAGGAGCCAGTCTTTCTCGGCCCGATCCACCTTGTTGAGCGCGATGACGATGGCGCCGCGGGCCTCCCGCTGCAGGATGGTGGCGACGATGTGCTCGGCCCGGTCGAGGGGCGGGCGCTTCTGTTTGGCGCGCCGGGCCGGCTCCAAGCCATCGAGCACCCAACAGACGACGTCCACCTCGCTCAGCGCCGCCGTCGCGATGTCGTTCATCGAGCGGTTCATGCGGCTGTGGGCCTTGTGGAGCCCAGGCGTATCGATGAGCGCCACCTGCAGGCCGGGCTCGGTGTGCACGCCCATGATGCGGTTGCGGGTGGTCTGCGGCTTGGGCGACATGATCGCCAGCTTCTCGCCGAGGATGCGGTTCAGCAGGGTGCTTTTGCCTGCGTTGGGTCGGCCAGCCAAGGCAACGAAGCCCGCGCGGTGGGCGGGGTCGTCGGCGCCCGGCCCGTCGCCGCGCGCGAGCCGGGACGCGAAGGCCCGCGGCCGACCGGTGACGGTGCTGATGTCGATGGCGACGCCGGGCAGGCCCTCTTCGTCCTCGTCGTCGCCCTCCTCGTCGTCGTCCTCGTCGTCGTCCTCGTCGCCCTCTTCTTCGTCTTCGTCCCAGGCTTCTTCGTCCCAGTCGACGGGCTCATCGCCCTCCGGCTGGTCGCCGTCGTCCTGGTCGTCGTCCAGGCCGTCATCCAGGCCATCTTCGCCCGCGCCGTCGAGCTCGTCTTCATCGCCCACGGTGAGGTGGTCGCTGGCGCCGTCGCTCTCGAGGTCGGCGCTGTCGTCGTCCCAGGCGGAGGTGGGGTCGCCGGCCTCGTCGCCGAGGTTGGCCTCCATCAGCGCTTGGTCGAGCGGGCTTCCGTCGGCGACGGTCGACGCGGATGGGGAGGTGGGGGCGGAGGACGGCGTGGGGCGTTGCTTGGGCATGGGGCGGGGCTAACCAGTCGCCCCGGGCGCCGGGAGGGCTTGGGGCGCGCCGCCACCCGCCCGTCGCAATCGACGGCCCGAGGGCCGGGCTAGGACCGTCGGAGATGGGCCGCAGTAGGTCGGATGTGGGGCGCAGCGATCGGAGGGTGATCCGCAGGGCGCTCAGGGGCCTGCGCAGCGCGTCGATCCGGTCAGCCTTAGGCCCCGGAGCCCATGGCCCGCAGCAGGGCGGCGGCGGCGGACTCGCGGGCCTGGGGTTTGTTGCTCCCCTCCCCTTCGCCGCAGCGCTCACCCCGGCAGACCTGGGCCCTGAAGCGCGGCGTGGTGACCGTTCCGATGTCGATCTCCTTCTCCCACCGCGGCGGACCGCCGGGGCTGATGTCGCACCACTCTTTGAGGCGCTGGCGGTGGTTCTTCGTGCCGCTGGCCGCGGCGGGCGCCGGGCGCGTGGGCTCGGGGACCACGGTGAAGATCGACGCCGGCTCGGCCAACAAGGCCCGGGCGGCGGCGTGCTCCGCAGCTCCTTTGGTGTCTCCGACGCCCTGCGCTTCGCCGGACAAGGGCCGCGGCAGCCGGACCGTCGCCCGCCACCGGGGCGCGTGGTCGGGGGAGCCGGGCTCGCGCTCGGCGGAGTAGCGCGGAACATCCGCCACAGCCGCTTGGGTTCGGCGTTGGAGCAGGTCTTTGGGGCTCTCTATCTCCGGCAGATCGTCGCGGACGGCGTCCAGGGCCTCGAGCACGAGCCGGCGGGCGGCCGCGTCCCCGGACTCGAGGTAGGTCGCGCCGACCCAGGCTTCGAACAGCTCCTCCAGAAGGCGGTCTGGGAGGGTGTTTTGGTGCCCTTTTCGCTCAGACTTCCCCAGCCGGACCAGCCGACCGAGCCCGCCCTCGCGGTCGTCCAGGCCGATCGTGCGCGCGGCGGCGGCGAGGGTCTGGCGGGACACGAGCTGGTGCAGGCGCCGGGACAGGCCGCCTTCGTCCTCGTCGGGGTGCCGATCGTAGAGCTGGCTCGCGACATAGCCCTTGATCAGCCCATCCCCGAGGAATTCCAGGCGTTGGTAGTGGGGCCCCCCGTGCTCGGCAGACCAGGTCGGGTGGGTCAGGGCGGTGATGAAGGTGGCGCTCAGGTCACTGTTCAGCGGTCGCATCTCGCACCTCTCGGATCCATCCGCCACCGACCACCTCATCCCCGCTGTAGACCACCACGGCCTGCCCGCGCGCCGCGGCTTTTGCTGGCGCCGAGAAGCGCATCCAGGTGCCCTCGGGGCTGCCGGCTGGGCTGCCTTCGCCCGGCGCCGTGGCTGGCGCGGTCCAGACTGCCTCGATGGGCACCCGACCGCCGCGGTGGCGAATGCGGGCCTCCAAGCGCTCTTCCGGAAGAACTGCGCGGTGCCACTCAAAGCCGCGCGCGAGCAGCGCCTGGTGCATCAGGCGCTCCATGGGCCCGACGACCACCTGCCGGGTGCTCGGATCGACCGACAGCACGTAGACCGGGCTGCCGGTGGCGACGCCGAGGCCCCGCCGCTGACCGACGGTGAAGCGCCAGTAGCCGTCGTGTTGGCCGAGCACCCTGCCCTGCTCATCGACGATGGCGCCGGCGCCGTCCAGCTCGGGGCGCTGGGCCGCGACAAAACCCGCATGGTCATCATCGGGGATGAAGCAGGTCTCTTGCGACTCGGGCTTCTCGGCGGTCACGAGGCCCATGCGCCGGGCGTGCTGCCGCACCTCCGCCTTGGTCATGCCGCCCAAGGGGAAGCGCGTCGCGCGTCGCGCGGCCTCGGTCATCGGGAACAAGAAGTAGGTCTGGTCCTTGTCGGGATCGACGGCCTGCAGCAGCGCCCCGTCCTCCGACAGGCGGGCGTAGTGACCCGTGGCGAGGGCCTCGGCGCCCAGGGCCCGCGCCCGCTGCAGCAGCACCCGGAACTTGAGCACCCCGTTGCACTGCACGCAGGGGTTGGGGGTCGCGCCGCGCACCCAGTTGTTGGTGTAGTCGTCGATGACGGCTTTTTGGAAGGCCTCGCGCAGATCCATCACGTAGAACGGGATGCCCAGCTTGTCGGCCACGGCGCGGGCGTCGAGGGCGTCGTCCAGCCCGCAGCAGCGCTTGGGGTCGGCGGGCCCGGCGATGCGCTGAGGCGCGTCGTGCAGCTTCATGTGCACCCCGATCACCTCGTGGCCTTGCTCGACGAGCAGGCCGGCGACGACCGAAGAATCTACGCCTCCGCTCATCGCGGCGACAATTCGCATGGACAGGCTCCTGATGGCGGGCCGAGCAGAGGGGACGGCCGGTGCCGTCGCGGTCCACCGGCTAGCACGCCGGGCGGCGCGGCGCGCGCTCAGCCGAGGTCGAGCGCGTCCACCGCCAGCGCCGGCAGGGTGCGCTCAAGCAGCAGGATCATCTGCTGCACGTCAATCCCCGGGCCGAGCGACAGGCGGAGCGGCCGGCCGCGCAGCCCCATGGCCAGGAGCACGTGGCTCGGGCTGCTCGCCCCGGAGCTGCAGGCGGCCCCGGTGCTCGCGCTGAGGCCGGCGAGGTCCAGCGCCGCCACGGCCAGCTCGGCAGGGACGGAGAGCAGCGCCGCGCAGGTGTTGGGCAGGCGCGGGCGGTCGCTGGCCAGCGGTCGCGCGCCCAAGCGGAGGAGCGCGGCTTCGAGCTGGTCGCGCGGGCCAGGGTCGGCGGCCCCCTGCCCCGCCGCCGCCTCGGCCTCGGCCAGCTCCAGCGCGCAGGCGAGGCCGGCCACGAGGCTGACCGGCACGGTGCCGGCCCGCAGGCCGCGCTCTTGGGGACCGCCGCGGAGCAGCGCGCTGGGCGGTGTTTTCGCGATGAGCAGGCCCACGCCCTTCGGGCCCCCGGCCTTGTGGGCGGAGAGGGCGAGGCTGTCGGCGCGGGCGGCGAGGCCCCGCAGCGGGAGGCGCCCGGGGGCCTGGGTGGCGTCGCAGTGGAGGTGGTGTCCGCCGGCGCGGGTGGCCTGATACACGGCGTCAATGGGCTGCAGCACGCCGGTCTCGTTGTTGGCGAGCTGGATGGCGATCCGCAAGCGACCGGGCGCACCGGCGGGCCGGGCGTGCAGGGCGCTCAAAAAGGCCTGTAGGTCCAGCACCCCGTCGGTGTCCACGGCGAGGTGCTGTTCTGCCCACTCGAGCACGCTCGGGTGCTCGACGGCGGCGGCCCAGACCGGGGGGCCGGCGCCGGGGGCCAGCGCTTGGGCGTTGGCTTCGGTGGCGCCGCTGGTGAAGGTGATCCAGCGCGGATCGGCGTCCAAGACCGCCGCCACCCGGCGTCGAGCGGACTCGAGGAGCGCGGCGGCGGCCCGACCGGCGGCGTGCGGGGAGCTGGGGTTGGCCCAAGCCTCCCGGTCGGCGGCGGCCATGGCCTCGACGACCGCTGGTCTCAGCGGCGCCGTGGCGTTGTGATCGGCGTAGAGAGCGATGTTTTGACGCATAGGCTCTCCGAGGCCGAGCCACGCGGCCGACCGGGGGCGGGACGGGCTCAGAGCGCCGCGTTGAGCCGCTCGCGCAGGACCCCGTGGATCTGCTCGCCCGCCGGCAGGAGCGCGGGCAGGCGATCGCGGAGGGTCACGTCGGCCTCGACGGCCTGCGCGTAGTCCGCCGCCGCCGCTGCGTCGTCGCCCAAGGCCAGCTCGGCGATGGCGCGGGTCAACAGCAGATGGGCGCGCTGGGCGGTGTTCGCGTTGGCGCGGCTCAGCGCTTGGGTCGCGAGGCTGCCGGCCTCGGCCCAGGCCGACTGGCGCAGCGCCAGCTCACCGAGGCGCAGGCGGGCCGCCGGCTGGTCGGCGTCGAGGCTCAGGCACTTGCGGTAGTGCTGCGCGGCCTTCTCCGGGAGGTTCATGCGCGCGTCGAGCACCCACCCCTTCGTGAGATAAGCGTCCACCACCTCGCTCTGCGCTTGTGCGTGGTAGATGATGTTGTTGTAGACCGTCAGCAGCGAGTTCCAGTTGCCCTGGGCGAGCAGCACGGCCGCGACCCCCTGGAGCGCCTTGATGTCGTTCTGACGGTGCTCCAGCGCGGTGTTGAACCGCTTGAGCGCCTTGTCGAGCTGGCCGAGGTGGAGCTCGACCACGCCGAGGTGCGTGTGGGTCCGGGCCACCCGCTCGGGGTCGCCCTGACCGCCGGTGAGCTGCAGGATCTGACGGTAGACCCGGTGCGCTTCGGTCCAGGCCCGGCTGCTGATGAACAGCGGGCCTGCCGCCTCGAGGCTCGGCAGGTGGTTGGGGTTGAGCTCCAAGGACTGGCTGTAGCGCTGCATCGCGTCGGTGGTGCGCCCGAGGTGCCGGAGGGCTTCGGCGAAGCGGTAGTAGTACAGCGCGACCTCGATGCGGTCGTCGAAGTCGTCGAGGTCCCGCTCGCGCTGCGCCGGCTCCATGTCGGCGAAGACCTCGGCGGCGGCGCCGAGATCGCCGCTGGCGTACAGGTGGTCGGCCCTGAAGGTGAGCGCGGTGGCGTTCCCGGGCTCGACGCGGAGCACCTCGCCGTAGAGGTCGGCCGCGCCGCTGCGGTCCATCAGGTTGACGAGGCGGATCTGGGCGGCCTGGAGGAGCAAGGCGGCCCGGTCGGCGTTGGTCTCGGCGGCGCGGGACTGGCGCACCTTGGCGTCCACCACGCGATCCCAGGCGCCCTTGGCGGTGTAGATCCGCTCCAGCTCTTGGGCGGCGGCCAGGGAGGGCGACTCCCCGGCGCTGGCCGCGTCGAGGAAGCGCAGGGCCTCGTCTTCGCGGTGCAGGGCGCGGAGGTAGACCGTGCCGACCTCGGCCTGCAGGTCGGTGCGCTCGGCGCCCACGAGGTCGGGGATGAGCTGCGCCGCGGCCTGGACCAGGCCGGACCAGTCGGAGGCGTCGCGGCTGAGCGCCACCACCGCGCGGAGGGCGGCCGGGTCTTGGGGGGCCAGCTCCAGCACCTTGCGCCAAGCGCCGAGCGCGACGGCGGGCTCGTGGAGCTCGTCGGCCCAGATTCGGGCGATCTGCCGGTAGGTGTCGATCTGCTCTGCGCCGGTCGTCAGGTTGGCGCGCCGGGCGACCAAGGCGACCAGGGCCCGGTGGTCCCCCTCCTCTTCAGCGAGCTGAATGAGCAGGGCGAGGGACTCCAGATCGGCCGGGTTGCGCTGAAGGGCCGCCTGCAGGGCTTCCCGGGCCGCGGTGCGGTCGCCGCCTTGCAGGTGCACCTCCGCGACGCGGCGGTGGTAGCGGGCGGCGGCCTGCGGGTCCTCCGTGACCGCCGCGAGATCGCCGAGGAAGCCCAGCGAGAGCGCGGTCTCACCGCGGGCGGCGGCGATGCGCGCGAGCGCCTCGGCCACCTCGGGATCGCCCGGCTGCTCGGCGTGGAGCTGACGGTAGTACTCCCAGGCGAGGTCGGTGGCGGCGAGCTTCTCGGCCAAGATCCAGCGGCGGCGCTGGTGCAGGGTGCTGCGCTCCGAGTCCGCTTGGGTGCGCTGTGCACGGGCGCTCAGCGCCTCGAAAACGCCCTCCCAGTTGTCAATCGCGGCGAGGTTGCGCTCAATGTGCACGAGGCAGACGAGGCCGGTCGGCTCGTCCGCAGCGGCCGCCCGTCGTTGCCAGACCGCCGCGGCTTCGGCGTGGGCGCCGCAGGCCTCGAGGTCCAGCGC
>CANHON010000172.1 GCA_947462115.1 Deltaproteobacteria bacterium
CGGGCCGAGCAGCAGGCTCAGGGCCGCCGCCAAGGGCCAGGCCAGCGGGCCGAGCAGGTGGGCCGCCGCTTCGGCCCGCAGCGCCAGCGGCAGGGGCGCCGAGAGCACTCGGCCGAGCAGCTTTTTGGCGACCTGGGCGGTGCCGGCGGCCCAGCGGGCCTGCTGGCCCAAGAAGGCGCCCATCGTGTCCGGTAGCTCGGCGGGAATAACGAGCTCGTCGATGTAGACGAAGCGCCAGCCCCGGAGCTGGGCGCGGTAGCTCAGATCGAGGTCCTCGGTGATGGTGTCGGCCGACCAGCCGCCGGCCGCCTCGATGGCCGCCCGCCGCCACAGCCCCGCCGTGCCGTTGAAGTTGAAGAAGCGGCCGGAGCGGTAGCGGGCGCCGTGCTCCACGATGAAGTGCGCGTCGAGCATCAGGGCCTGGGCCGCGGTGAGCAGGCTGGCCTCGGCGTTGAGGTGGCCCCAGCGCGCCTGGACCATGCCCACCGCGGGGTCGGCGAGCGGGGCGGCCAGGGCCCGCAGGCAGCCGGGCGCCGGCACGAAGTCGGCGTCGAAAATAGCGATGAGCGCGCCGCTGGCCTCGGCGAGCCCGGCGCGCAGGGCCCCGGCCTTGTAGCCGGCGCGGTCGGCCCGGCGCAGCAAGCGGATGGGCGCGCCCGCGGCGGCGTGGCGGGCGACGGCCGCGGCGGCCCGGGCGGCGCAGTCGTCGGTGCTGTCGTCGAGCACCTGGATCTCCAGGCGGTCCGCCGGCCAGTTTAGGGCGCAGGCGGCGTCGATCAGCCGATCCACCACGTCGCGCTCGTTGAAGATCGGCAGCTGCACGGTGATCGTGGGCAGCTCCCTCGGCAGGGTCGTGGCCTCTGCCGGCGCCCGCCGCGCGTAGAGCGCCGCCACGAGCTGGAGGCGGTGCAGGGCGTGGGCGCTGAGCGCCACCACCAGCCCGCCGGCCCCGAGCAGGACCAGCGAGCCGAGCCAGGCCAAGCTGACGGGGAGCTCCGCGAGGAGCTGCGGGGGGAGCGGCAGGGGCATGGGCGGCTGGGCGGGGCCTCTGGTGGGCGGGCTCGGGTAGCGCCGCCGCGGGCTCGCCGTCAAGGCGCGCCGATCGGGCCCTCGGGCTGGACTCGGGCCGCCGCGCGTCGTAGGCTCCAGGGGCCTGCCCGGTGCGTCCTTCGCTCGGCAACGCCTGGCCCCGTGCTCATTTTTTGGGCTCCGAACCAAGGCCGCCGGCGCGCCCTCCTGCGCGGACGCGGGGAGGGCGCCGACGCGCGCCTTCACCTGGAACCCCCCTTACCGAGGGGGTCCAGGCGCCCAGCAGACGGCCAGGGCGGGTCCCCCGCCGCCGCTCCTTCGGGAACGACGGCGGGGATGCTTTTTTGGGGACCGTGCTGCGCCGAGCCCAAGCACGGCGGAACCGGGCCGATAGCGGGCTGTCGGGGGCGCCGCCGCGCCGCCTTCGGGGCCGCGTGCCCGCCCTGCACCGGAGGGGTTTCAGATGAGCTTGGCGCTACTGACGTTGTTTTCGGCCTTGACCCTCGGCGCTGGCGGCGCACAGGCCATGGACGATCTCCTCATCGACGGGGAGGCCACGCCCTCGGTCGAGGCCCTGCTGCGGCAGTGGCGGGCGCGGCCGCCGGTGGAGCTGTTCGACGAGGCGGTGGAGCGCATCCGGCACGGCGACTACGGCGGCGCCATGGACCGCCTGCGCGTGCTGGAGGGCCAGACCCTGCACCCCGAGCTGGCCGCCCGCGTGCAGTTTGAGCTCGGGCGGGCGCTCGAGCTCAGCCACCGCTGCGCCGAGGCCGTGCCCCGCTACACCGAGGCCGCCGGCGCGCCGGGCGCCACCCCGGTGGTGGTGGCCGACGCCCGCTTCCGGTCCAGCCTGTGCTTGTCCGATCTCGGGGAGCACAAGGCCGCCAAGAAGGCGCTCAAGTCGGCGGCCAAGGCCCCGGCGGTCGGCGCCTTGGGTCTGCAGAAGATCGCGGTCGAAGCCGGGGTTCAGGCCCTTCGCCGGGGGCGCGAGCGGCGCGGGGAGCCGGCCCTGCGCGCGGCGCTTGAGGCCCTGCCGGCCGGCGAGGCGGCCTGGGTGCGCAGCCGGGGCCTGCACGCCCTGCAGCTCCGCGAGCTGGACGCGGCGGCGGCCATCGCCTTCCGGGGCGATGAGCGGGCGGCGGCGGCGCTCAAGGAGCGGGTCGTCCACATCAGCGCCGCAGAGGACCTTGTCGTGCAGATCGTCAAGCTGCGCGAGCCCGAGCTGGTGCTCGCCGGCCTCACCGCCATGGGCGATGGCTACCAGTCCCTGCACGATGATCTGCTCGCGGCGCCGGCCCCGCTCCGCCTCACCGACGACCAAGAGCAGCTCTACCGCGCCACCCTGCTGGAGCAGGTCGGGGTGCTGCACCGCAAGGCCGTCAAGTACTGGGAGCTCGGCCTGCAAGAGGGCCTGAACGTCGGCTGGCAGGGCCCCGAGCTCGAGGCCCTCCGCGCGCGCCTCGGCCCCACCGGCTGAGGGCGGGTGGCTCAGTCGGCGGCGGGGCGGCCCTTCATCACCGCCTTGCTGATGCCGACGTAGGCGCCGAGGCAGAGCAGGGCGCCGGGGATGATGAACTTGCTGTTGGCGCTGACCGAGGCCTTGCCCTGGTGGACGAGGTCGGCGTAGCTCATCTCGCCGGCCTGCAGGCCCGCGGCGTAGCCCAAGGCCGTGAGGAAGATCACCCAGATGCCCGCGCCGAGGCCGGTCCACAGCGTAAAGGTGGCGGGCTTCATGCCCGCGAGGCCGGCGGGGATGCTGATGAGCTGGCGGATGCCCGGCAGCAGCCGGCAGAAAAAGGTGGCGCCGGCGCCATAGTCGCGGAACACCTGCTCGGCCCGGGCGAGGCTGGCCGGCGGCAAGAAGAAGTACTTGCCGTAGCGCAGCAAGAAGGGCTGGCCGACCCTCTGCGCCAGGCCGTAGTTGATCCAGGCGCCGGCCAACGAGCCGAGGATGCCCATCAGCACGCTGATCACAAAGTCGGCCTTGGGGTTGCCGGTGCTCAGCTCGCCCCGGGCCGCGAGGAAGCCCGCCGGGATCATGACGACCTCGCTCGGGAACGGCAAGAAGCTGCTCTCGATGGTCATGAAGAAAAAGATGAGGAAGAACCCAAAGGTCGGCGCGAGCTCGGCCATGGTCTCGATGTGCCCAATCAACAGCTCAGTCATGCGTGGCCTCCGGCCCGGCCGGCTAATCCGCGCGGCGAGCTCGGGCCCGCGGGCGCCGCTCAGTCGGGGCGGACGAGGTGCAGCCGGTGGCCCGAGGGCTGGCCGGTGAGGTCGAGACCGGTGAGCAGCAGACCGTTCTCGGCCTCTTCTTCGTCGGCGGCCTCGATGGTGAAGGTGCGGCGGGCGCCGTCCACCACCAGATCGATCCGCGGCTCGTCTTCGAGGTCGAAGGAGGTGGCCCCGGTCTGGCGCAGCACCGGGTCGAGGGCCGTGACGAAGGTGCCGCGCGCCGGGTCCCAGAGCTCGGTGATGGCGTAGAGCACGGCGATCGGCTCGCCGTCGGCGTCGACCTGGAAGCTGATCCAGCCGGCCTCGGGCGCGCTCTGGGTGGCGCCCGTCGCGTCGGGGAGCTCGAGTGGGTCGATGATCCAGCGGCCGCTCAGCTCGATGCGGTTGATGCAGCCGGTCAGCGCGAGGGCCAGGAGCGCCGCGCCGCGCCGGAGGGGGGAGGGTCGGCGCATCAGAAGGTCCCCGCGACGGTGAGCTGGTAGGAGAGGGCCCCTCGGGCGAAGGGATAGAGCTGAAGCTGCTCAGGGTCGTTGTAGATGACGGCGAGGCGGCCGGTGTAGTCCTCGTTCTGCCCGCTGAGCTCGACGCGCGCGCTCGGCAGCGTGGCGGGGGCGAGGCCTTGGGCGTAGGCCGCGGGCGTGCTCACCATGCCGCCGCTGGCCAGGGCGCCCATGCCCTCGTCGTCGTCGTCTTCGTCGGCGCTGCGCCCCCGGTGGTAGTCCGGCGTGTGCAGGCCGAGGGCGAGCTCCGAGATGGCGGGGTCGGGCGCGAGGCGGTAGCGCCCGGCCAGATCGAGCACCCGCGCGAGGTTCTGCTGGCTGAGCCCGCCCACCCGCAGGCGGCTCGCCTTGGCGGCGGCCTCGCTCAGGCCCCCGGTCAGCCCGCTCGGCAGCCCGACCGCCGTGGGGATGACCTCGTAGCGCAGGCTGGTGAGGCCGATGGCCGCGTCGAGGCCCAGGGCCTCGGGGTCGAGCCGGTCCATGCCGGTCTGCCAGATGACCGGTTGGCCGATGCTTTTGGCGGCGAACACATAGGCGCCGAGCGTGCGCTCCGAGAGCTGGGCGTAGCCGCCGCGGCTGCCGAGCCAGGCCGCCGAGAGCTGGGCCGGCCCGAGGTCGGCGCGGGCGCCCGCCAGCCAGTCGAGCTTGACGCCCCCAAAGTCGAGGGGGCCGGGCACGACCACGTCCCAGAGCGGCGCGGTGGCGGCGAAGCCGACGACGTAGGGCGGGGCGATGACGGTGTTCATCAACACCCGGCTGAACTGGTCGGAGCTGGCCGTCGCCGCCGAGGTGAGGCTGGTGGACAGCAAGAACGACCACCGGCCCTTGCCGACCGTCAGGCCGAAGTTGCCGGCCTGCATGTCGAGGCCGCGGCTGACGACCCGGTTCGCGGCGCTGCAGGCATCGGAGGGGTTCACCGCGTCGGGCTGGAAGACCGGCAGCTTGGTGGCGCCGTAGGTGGTGTTGAGCTCCACCACGAAGCGGCCGCCCCAGTCGTCATTGTCGCCGCTGCGCTCGCGGTCGAGGTGCCGGGCGGCGAAGGCCGAGGCCGAGTAGGTGTTGGCCTGGCGGACGATGGCCTCTTGGGTGTTGCGGAAGCCGGCCGTGCCGGCGATGAGCTGCGGATCGCCGCACTCGCTGCCCTCGGGCGCGAAGGTGGAGGACTGGGCCGCAGCAGCATCGCCCGTCAGAACCGCCCAAAATAACGTGATGAAGGCGATCATCGCGCACCCTCGCCCTTGGGCTCGGCCACGAGCGGGCAGCCCGGCGAGACGGAGAGGTAGACCTCGAGGTCGTCGCCCGCGGCCTCGACGAAGTCGCAGGGCAGCTGCTCGACGGCGAAGGCGCAGTCGTACAGGTCTTCGGGGGCCGGGCCCGCCGCGCCCTCGGCGTTGCCGTCGGTGCTGGCTTCGTTGTCTGGCTCCACCGGCGTGGGGATGCAGCGGTACTCCTCGCGGAACTGCTGGTAGCGGGCGTTTCCGGCCGCGCGGTCACCGGAGCAGGTCTCGGTGATGGCGGCCAGCGCGTAGCCCACCTCTAGGCAGGGCTGGATGTCGCTGACCGGCTGAAAACCCGCGCAGGCGGTGAGCGCGAGGGCGAGCCCAGCGGCGGCGCGGCTCATGGCGCCACCGCGCCGGTGTCGCCGCTGCTGCCGGTGTCGCTGGCGCCGGTGTCGCTGGAGCCCGTATCGCTGGCGCCAGTGTCGCTCGCGCCCGTGTCGCCGCTGCTGCCGGTGTCGGCGCCGGTGCCGTCCGAGGCGGCGGGGGTGCCGGTGTCCGGCGGGCCCTCGATCTCGGTGATGTCAACGATCTGGCCGCTGTCTTCGGCGATCCAGCCGAGGTGGTTGCTGCCCACCTCCGGGTAGTGCACCGTGCCCAGCGTGCAGCCGGCGGTGAGGCAGAGGAGGGGGGCGACGCGACGCATGGGGGCACTCCCTTAGGCTGCCCCTACGTATCGGTGATCTCGATCACCTGCACGATGCGGCCGGGCGGGTCGGTGTCGGCCCGCAGATCCACCCGGCCCAGGACCGACCACGCCGACTCGTCGACCTCGCCGGGGCCGAGCATGCGCTGGCGCACCCGCCACTGGTGTGGGCCGGTCTTCTCGATGCGGGTCTGCTGGGCCATGCGGGCGGTGTGGTCGAAGGCCGGCGGGGCCTCGTGCTCCTCGTAGAAGCGCAGGCAGGACGCCTCGATCTCGGCGGCGCTGAGGCCCACCGCCTCCCCGGCCTCGTCCCAGGCGCACAGGCTCTGGGCCTCCTCCCAGTCGCCCATGTGCAGGGCGCGCAGCAGCAGGTGCAGCTCGGCGCGCACCCGGGCGGCGAAGGTGCGCGGGTCGGCGGAGATGTCGTGCTTGGGGGTGTCGGGCAGCAGGGGCGCGCTGCCGTCCTCGACCAGCTCGGTCCAGGCGGCCACCAAGGAGCTGTCGATGCGGGCGAGCATGGCCCGCAGCCAGGCCTCGATCTCGATGAGCTGGTCGTCTTTGTGCTCCTCGGGCACCGTCTGGGCCAAGGTGCGCCAGCAGCCCGAGAGGTAGCGCAGCAGCAGGCCCTCGATGCGCTGCATCGCGTTCTCGTTGACGTACTCCACAAAGCCGGCCCAGCTCTCCAGCATCTCGCGGAGAATACCCTTGGGCGCGATGTTCTCCTCGCTCACCCAGGGGTGGAGCTTTCCCCACTCGTTGAAGTGCGGGTAGATCCACTCGGCCAGGGGCTTGGGGTAGGTGATGCCTTCGAGCATCGCCTGGCGCTCCTCGAAGGGCACCCCCTCGGCCTTGAGCTCGTTGATCCGGTGGCCTTTGTGGGTGCGCTCTTGGGCGTGCAGCAAGGCCCGCGGGCTGTCTTGGATGGCCTCGACCAAGCTCACCACGTCGAGGGCGTAGGTCATGCTCTCGGGGTTGAGCTCGCGGATGGCCGCCACCAACCACAGGCCCAGCGAGCTGTGGATGGAGAAGTCGAGCTGAAGGCTCTGCTCTACGTCAATCCGGTTGCACTTGCCCGCGCGGGTGCGCTTGAGCAGGCCCACGCGCGCCAGATCGTCGAGGCAGCGCCGCGCCTTGGCCCGGGCCGCTAGCTTGGCGTTTCGGCTGAGGTGGCTGCGCTCGATGAGGTCGATGACCATGCGGTAGCCGCCGCCGAAGGGCAGGGGCAGGCCCTGGCGCTCTAGGCGGGCCGCGCGCTGCAGCAGCGTGAGCACGACGCCGTGATCGACCTTGAAGATGGCCTGCAGGGGCTCGGGCGGGGCCCCGACGAGGCGCTCGAAGGTGGTGCTGTCCCAGTGGCGGTAGCCCTTCTCGGGCGGGTTCTGCTTCTTGGCCTTTTTGCGGGCGAGGGCGCCGCTGGCGACCTTCTCTTCGATGCGCTTGTTCTCAATGACGTGCTCGGGGGCCTGCACGTAGACGAAGCCCTCGGTGTCAAAGCCGGCCCGCCCGGCCCGCCCGGCGATCTGGTGGAACTCGCGCGCCGACAGGATGACCGTGTTGTTGCCGTCGAACTTGCACAGCTTGGCGAACAGCACCGTGCGGATGGGCACGTTGATGCCCACGCCCAGGGTGTCGGTGCCGACAATGACCTTGAGCAGACCTTGTTGGGCGAGCCGCTCCACCGCTAAGCGGTAGCGGGGCAGCAGGCCGGCGTGGTGCAGGCCGACGCCGTGCTCCAAGATGCGCTTGAGATCTTTGCCATAGGCCGTGTCGAAGCGCACGCCCGCTAGGGTGTCGCGGATGGCCTTCTTCTCGTCTTTGTCGCAGTAGTCGCGGCTGAGCAGGGCGCCGGCCTGCTCGGCGCACTCGCGCTGGGTGAACATGACGAGGTAGATCGGCGACTTGGCCCCGCGGGCGAGCTGGTCGATGGTCTCGTGCAGGGGGGTCTCGCGGTAGGCGAAGCTCAGGGGCACCGGCCGCAGGGCGCCGCGCACCACCGAGACCGCCCGCCCCGTGCGGCTGAGCAGGTCGGCCTCGATCTCGCGGGTGTCGCCCAAGGTGGCGCTCATCAGCAAGAATTGGGCGCGCTCCAGCACCAACAGGGGGAGCTGCCAGGCCATGCCCCGCGCGGCGTCGCCGTAGTAGTGGAACTCGTCCATGACCACGAAGTCGGCCCGGGCCTCGACCCCGTCGCCGAGCGCGATCGCGGCGAGCACCTCGGCGGTGCAGCAGATGACCGGGGCCTCGGGGTTGACCGTGGCGTCGCCGGTCATGAGGCCGACGTTCTCGGCGCCCAGATCGCGGCAGAGCTCGAAGAACTTCTCGCTGACCAGGGCCTTGATGGGCGCGGTGAACCAGGAGCGCTTGGCCTGGGCCAAGGCCAAGAAGTGCACCGCCCGGGCCACCAAGGACTTGCCGCTGCCGGTGGGCGTGGCCAAAATGACGTGGTTGCCGCTGTAGAACTCTAAGGCCGCCTCCTCTTGGTGGCGGTAGAGCGGCAGCTTTTTGGCCTCGTGCCAAGCCATAAAGGCCAGCAGCGCGTCGTCGGCGCCGCCGGGGTAGCCGCGCTCGGGGATGATCTCGTCGAGGCGGGGGCCTGCGGCTGCGTCGGGGGGCGTTGGTGGGCTCATGGCGCCGACCTATGCGCCCGCTGCCGGGGCCGCCACCGCAGATCGCCCGATATGCGGACAGAACTTGTCCTTATTGCTCCGTGCCGGCGGGCGGGCGGGCGCCGTGGGGCGATCGGCGGCCCATCCACTGCGCGAGGGCCTGGGCCAACTTCTCGGGGCGCACCGGCTTGGCGATGTAGCCGTCCATGCCCACCTCTAGGCAGCGCGCCTCATCGCCGGGCATGGCGTTGGCGGTCATGGCCACCACCGGCACGTCCGGCCGCAGCACGAGGCCCGCCGAGGCCCGCAGCAGCTCGGTGGCGGCGTAGCCGTCGAGGTTGGGCATCTGACAGTCCATCAGCACGAGATCGTAGGGGATCCGGCACAGGGCCTCGAGGGCCTCGGCGCCGTCGCTGGCCACGTCCACCGACTGCCCGAGCTGCTGGAGCAGCAACATGGCCACTTGCTGGTTCACCACGTTGTCTTCGACGAGCAGCACCCGTCCTTTGAGCAGGGCGCCAGGCGCGGCCGGGGCGGTGGCCGGGGCCGGCTCGGCCAGGGGGGCCTCCGCGGCCCGCATCGGCAAGCACAGGCGCAGGCAGGCGCCGGGCGCGTCCTGCTCGACGATGCGGAGGGTGCCGCCCATCAGCCCGGCGAGGCGGCGGCTGATCGACAGGCCGAGGCCCGTGCCGCCGTAGCGCCGGGTGGTGCTGCTGTCGGCCTGGACGAAGGGCTGGAACACCGCCTCGTGACGGTCGGCCGGCACGCCGATCCCGGAGTCCCGCACGTCGATGCACACCTGCTGCGGGCCCTCGGCCCGAGCGGCGGCCTGCGCGTCGGGGGCGGCCTGCGCGGCGGGGTAGGCGTGCAGCGAGACCTCGCCGGCCGCGGTGAACTTGATGGCGTTGCTGAGCAAGTTCAACAAGATCTGGCGGAGTCGGCCGGGATCGACCCGCAGGTGGCTCGGCAGCGCCGGGCTCAGCTCCACCCGCAGGCGCAGGCCCTTGGCCGCGGCCCCCGGGCGC
>CANHON010000173.1 GCA_947462115.1 Deltaproteobacteria bacterium
GCTGTGGGGCCCCGGGACCCGGTCGCCGCGGCGCCTGCGGTGGCCGGTCGGGGGCGCGCTGGGCAGCGCAGGGGGCGGGCCCGCCGATGGCCCGAGGCCCACCGCGCCCGTCGGGGCGGGCGGGCCTGCGGCGGGCGGGCCGTGGGTGGGCGGCCAGTGGGTGGGCGTGCAGGTGGACGGGGCGCCCCTGCTTCGGATCACCGCGGTGGTGCCGATCGCCGATAATTCAGAGGACGCTCTTGACGACGCCGCGGACGACAACCTGCGCCGCCTCGCCGCGGGCGGTCGCGGGCCGGGCGCCGGCCTGGGGGCCGCCCTGCACGCGGCGGGGGCGCCGGCCTGGACCTGGTCGGCGGCTATGGGCGGGCAGGGGGCGCTGGTCCTGAGCGCGAGCGCTGCCCCGGAGCACGCCTTGGCCTTGGTCGCGGCGGTGGAGGCCTCGGCGGCGGCGGCGCAGGGGCCCACGGGCGCGGGGCTGGAGGCCCTGGCCGCCGAGGAGGCGGCGCTGGACGCTGCCTTCACCGCGCTGGACCCGGCGGCGGGCCTGTGGGCGCAGCGCCCCCGGGCCCACCGGCTCGGGCCAGACGCGGCCCCCCGCCTGCTGCTGGTGGGCGATCTCGACGCCGCGCCGATGGACCTGCGGGCGGACCCGCGCTGGCCCGAGCGCCGGTGGACGCCCGACCGCCTGGAGGCCCGCCTCCGACGGGCGCCGGGGCTCGGCTGTGCCCCACCTTGAGCCGACGGGGCGCTCCAGGCTGACGCGATCGCGGCCCTTGCGCTATGCTGGCGGCGGTCGGGGTCTTGGCTGCGGCCTCCCCTCGGGTGGGGTGTTCGGTGGGTTGCGCGCCCCGCCGGCGGGCTCTGCTCACCGCCCGCCTCTTTCGATCCCCCGGAGTGCCCATGCTTCGCCCCGCCTCGTCTCGTGCGCTCCGTCGCGCCGCTGGCCTCTTCGTCGCGATGGGCTGCTTCAGCCCGGTCGCCGCGGCCGCCGGGCTCGACGATCTGCAGTACCAGAGCCTCCCCTTCGAGTTTGAGCTCCGGGACAGCGCTCCGCTCTACGACGGCGCCGAGTTCGACACGACCTGGATCCCCGCCGACAGCCCGCTTCAGGTGCGGTTTCAGATCCTGTCAGAGGGCGGCGCCGAGATCGAGATGGAGGGCGTGGGCCACCTCGGCTGGCCAGAGGGGCTGACCGCGCTGGTCGAGCCGGTCGCCGAGAGCGGCCTCATCCTGGTCGATGCGGTGCTGTCCGCCGTCACCTCGGTGCGCTTCAACGTGGCCGGCTACACCTACGACTCGGAGATCGACCGCCGCAGCATCGCGATCGAAGGGGAGGGCGTGTTCACGCCCTTTTTGCTCAACGGGGACGTGCCCTCCTCGGTCTCGGTCGTGTTCGAGGGCGCCACCAACGAGCTGCTGAACTTCAGCTACAACGTGTTCACCGGCGTCTCGGTGCAATTCACCACCGACCTCGGCCCGCAGGCCACCACCGTGTTCAACGGGGTCAACTGGTACCTCGACGGCGAGCGGGTGGACCGCTCCGGCCAGCGCGCGGTGGTGGAGCCCCTCGGCGAGCCGGTGCAGCCCCTCGAGGCCCAGCTCGTCGGCCGGTGGCAGGACGAGCTGAACTTGGTGCTCAACCCGGTCTTCTCGGTCTGCGTCGACCTCATCGGCTGCTGGGATCTCGTGGACATCGACATCCCGATCCCGCTCGCCTCCGATGACTACGAGCAGATGTTCCCGCCGGTGCCGATGGAGTTCCCACTTCCGGTGCTCGAGACCACGCTGACCCAAGCGGACTTCGGCTCGGTCGTCGTCGGCACCGTGGCCAACATCCAGGTGCCGATCTCCAACGTCGGCCTGATGGACCTTGAGGGCTCGGCGGCGATGTTCGGCTCGCCTTACTTTGTATCCTACCCATCGTCGTTCTTGGCCGCGCCGAGCACCACCGACGGCCTCGTGCTCACCTTCGCGCCCGAGCTCGCGGGGGACTTCGACGGCACCCTGGTGCTGGAGAGCAACGACCCGCTGCTGCCCCGCATCGAGATCGCGGTCGTGGGCACGGCCGTGCTGCCCGACGAGAGCGACGGCACCGACGGCGCTGACGGGGAGGGCAACGGCGGCGGCCGCGCCAAGCCGACGGTCATCGAGTCGGAGGTGCAGGGCTGCGGCTGCGCTTCCGCGCCCGCTCAGCGTTCGGGTGGCCTGCTGGTCGGTGCTTTGGGGTTGTTGGCCATCGTTTGGCGTCGGCGTCGCTGATGGCCACCGTGGGCGGTCGACCGCAGCAGCTCCGCGCCGCGGCAGACAGCCGGATGGCGCCTCACCACGAGCAGAACGAAGATGCCTGGAGCATCTACGCGATGCCCTCGGGGAGCTCGGCGCTGGTGGTGGTCTGTGACGGCGTGAGCAGCGCGGGCGGCGGCGCGCCGGCGGCCCGCTTGGCCTGTCAGCGGGTCGGCCAGTTCTTCGACAAGGGCACGCGGCGGCACCCGGACACCCTGGCCCAGCTCGTCAGCGAGATCGACTGGGAGCTTCGGGGCGCCGGCCGACAAGCCCGCTGCACCCTGGCGATGGCCTGGGTCGATGGGACCGACGCCTGGGTCTTCACGGTGGGCGACTCGCCCATTTACCGCTTGCGGCAGGGGCGGCTGCGCCAGGCCGGGATGGAGGGCACCGGCACCTTCCGGCGGCTCCAGGCCTTCTTGGGCATGGGCCCCGCGGTCAGCGAGGTGCTCAAGCAGGAGCGGTGGGAGCTGTTGCCCGGCGACGTCCTGTTGCTGCTGTCGGACGGTGTTTTGGCGGCGCTGGAAGAAGAGGAGCTCGCCGAGCTCTGGGCCCGCAGCCGGGAGCCGCAGCGCTTCGCCCGGAGCGTGATCGAGGAGGTCGCGCGGCACGGCGTAGACGACGACGCCACCGTGCTCGTGGTGGAGCTCTACGAAGAGGCGGGCGGGGCCTCGCCGGAGCGCCACATCGACGCCCCCGACCCGCCCCGTCGGCTGCTGGTCGGCGGCGTGGATTGAGGGCCCGGCCCTCGTGCGCGCCGGCCCTTGCCAGCGGCCGCCCGCCGTGTGAAAGGGGGGGCGCGCGGGGCGACCGAACCCCGCCGGCGCGGTCTTGGCCGCCACTCTGCGGGTGTAGCTCAGTCGGTAGAGCACGAGCTTCCCAAGCTCGGGGTCGCGGGTTCGAACCCCGTCGCCCGCTCCATTCTCCGGTGCTTCGGCACTCCACGCGCCCCGGCTGGGGTGTTCAGCGAGCCCGACCCTGTCCCCTCTCGGGTACGGTGGCCGGGCTCTCCGTCCTTTTGTGTGACGCGCATTGATGGGCCGAACCCCCGAGCCCGCTGCGCCCCGCCGAGGTGGCTGGCGGGTCGCCCTGCTGCTGGGCCCGCTCCTGATCGGGGGCGGGCTTGGGGCGCTGCGCACCGAGTGGGTGCAGCGCCGCCTCGCCTCGGTGCTGGAGCGGGAGCTGGAGCGCCGGTTTGGCCTGCACGTGGTGCTGGCCGGCCTCCGCGTGGACCCGCTCGCGGCCACGGTCGCCCTCTCCGGCCTCGCGGTCCGGTCGGAGGGCCCCGACGGCGCGGTCGCCGCCCCCTTCCTCACGGTGCAGCGGCTCCAGCTCGGGCTCGACTGGCGGGAGGGCGGCCCGGCCTTGGGCGCGGTGGTGATCGACGGCCCCTCGGCCCGGCTGCACTTCGACGCCCAGGGCCTCGTGGAGCTCCGCGGCCTGCCGGCGCTCCCCGAGTCCACGGGCGCGCCCGCCGAGCGGTTCCCTTGGTCCAGCCTGGAGATCCACGGGGCGATCATCGAGGTGGAGCACCCGGCGGGCGCCGCGCGGGTCGAGGGGCTGGATCTGAGGCCCGAGCCGGACAACTCCGGGCGGCTTCGCCTCGCGGTGGACGCGGTGGAGCTGCGGCGCCTCGGCCACCTCGAGCGCATCGACTCCTTGCTCATCGAGAACATCGGGCTGAGCCCGCGGGTGCTCGACATCCCGGCCTTTCGCGTCGACAGCGGGGCGGTGCACGCCGGCGGTCACCTTCGGGCCGATCTCGCTGGAGATGTCGACGCTGAGGTCGATCTCGACGTGAGCCTGGGGGCGCTGCGGCAGGCCATCTCGCCCACCCTCAGCGCCGAGGGCGAGCTGCAGGTGCGCGCCCGCGTGAGCGGCCCGACCTCGGCCCCGGTGCTCACGGGCCACGTCGAGACGGTCGATCTCGCGCTGCTCACGACTGCTCCGGCGGCTCCGGCGGCTGCGGTGGCGAACGGTGCGCCGGGGGGCCCTGCCGCGCCCGAGGAGGCCCCCGGGGTAAAGCGGCGGGAGATCGGCGCGCTCGGCACCGACTTTCGGTTCGACGGGCGGGCCCTGTCCGTAGGTCCGCTCGATGGGCAGTGGGCCGGCGGCGGCCTCACCCTCGAAGGCGGCCTGGATCTGCAGAGCACCGGCTTTTTCTTGTCGGCGGGCGGGCGCGACATCAGCCTGCAGTGGGCGCTCGCGGACGTGGACGTGCACCCGCAGTCCTGGGTCGACATGCGCACCGACGTCGATCTGGTGGTGGCGGGCACCCTGGAGCCCCTGCGGCTGGTCGGCACCGTCGATCTGCGGGCCCGCAAGCTCGTGGTGGGCGACGGGCCGGTCGGCGCCCGCGGCACCCAGCCCCTGCTCGTGGTGCCCGAGGGCGGCTTCTTCGCCGAGCTGGACGTGCAGGGCGACGGCTTCCGCATCCTCGCCCGCCGCTTCGGCACCCGGCGATCCGAAGGCACCGTGGACGCCTGGGTCCACCTCCAGCCCGGCACCCCCATCGACGTCCAGATTGACCTCCACCGGCTGGCCCTCGACGAGCTGCAGCCGCTGGGCGGCCTCGGCCTCCAGGGCGACGCCAAGCTGCGCGGGGCGCTGGTGGGGCCCGCGGCCCGGCTGCACCTCACCGGCGCGCTCGAGGCGGAGGGCTTCGTGCTCGGCGGCGTGCCCTACGCCGACCACCTGCGGGCGCGGCTCGACTCGCCCGACATCAGCGTGCTGCGCTTCCTCGACGTCGCGGCCCAGCGGGGGCCGGGCCAGAGCCGGTTCGGCGGCCACGTGCTGGTCGACTTCCGTCGGCCGGGCGTGCCGCTCGACATCCTGGTCCGCACCGAAGGGGGCTCGCTCACCGACTTTACGGGCATGTTCATCGACATTCCGGGCATCCACGCCAAGGTGGACGGCGGGCTGAGCCTGCGGGGGCCCTGGGACCACTTTGACGGCGAGGCCGACCTTCAGCTCAGCGAGATCGCGCTGTTCGGCGAGGGCTTCCCGGAGGGTGCGGCCCGCGGGCGCATGGTCGAGGGGCGCTTCCTGCTCGATGAGCTCAGCCTGTCGCGCCTGGACGGCCTGGAGACGGTGCTCGCCCGGGGCAGCGTGGGCGCGGCCTGGGCCACCAACATCGACCTTCAGACCGGCGGCTTTCGGCTGGAGCGGCTGCAGAACCTCGAGGGCAAAGAGCTGTGGGGCGAGGTGGACTTCTCGGGAACGGTGTGCGGCACGCTGTTCTCGCCGCTGCCCAGGGGGAAGCTGGCCATCACCAAGGCGAGCATCGGTCGTCGAAAGGTCGAAGACTCGCTGGCCCGCTTCGAGAGCGCCGACGGCCGGCTCCAATACACCGCGCAGCTCATCGGCGAAGACCTGCTGCTCAACGGTGATCTCAGCTTGGACGAGCGGGGCGACTGGACGGTGGACGCCGCGCTGCAGGCCTTCCCGGCCCACGTCTTCTACCCCTCGGCCCCGGACGGGAGCCCGGTGCGCGCCGAGATCGACGGCACCGTGAAGGGCGGCGGCAGCCTCGCCGGCGAGAAGGCGCTGACGGCCGAGCTGAGCGCGGCGCTGACCGGCGTTCGCTTGAATTGGGGTGGCCACTCCCTGACCAATACATCGCCCTGGCTGCTCGACTGGCAGCGCGGCGCCTTCCGCATCGAGGGCGTGGCCTTGCAGGGCGGCGACACCTTCGTCCAGTTCGGCGGCCGCGGGGACCGAAACGGCGAGCTCGCCCTGTGGGGCGGCGGTCAAGTCGATCTCGACTTGCTGAGAATGGTGACCCCGGGCCTCACCCGGGCCTCGGGCCAGGCGGGGGTCGGCCTGACGGTGGAGGGGCCGGCGGGGCTCGCGGTCCCGAAGGTGCGGGTCACGGTCAGCGAGGCGAGCCTGCTCACCGCCTACTTCCCGCAGCCCTTCGAGAGCGTTCAGGCGCAGATCAGCGCCTCTCCCAGCGGTTTTGTGGTGGAGCAGGCCGGCGGGCGCCTCGGCGGCGGTGCGTTCTCCTTGGGTGGGCAGATCGCCGCGGACGGCTGGGCCCCGACCCACTTTGACCTCCACGCCGACGTGCACGACGCCCGGGTGCGCTACCTCGACTTTTTGCCGGCGGTGCAGGGCGACGCGACGCTCAAATTCGACGGTCCGGTGGACGACCTGCTGCTCTCCGGCGACATTGGCGTGCGCGACATGCTTTTTGCCGAGCGCATCGACTGGGAGGACTGGCTGCTGCAATTCGGCGTGGACCGGCTCGCCGGCGCCACCGCCGACACGACCGGCGACTACTTCGGGCTGAACCTCAACATCTCGGCCGACCGAACCATCCGCATGCGCAACAACGTCGGCGACCTGATGGCCTCGGCCAACCTGCGCTTCGTTGGGGACACGTCCAACCCAGGCCTGTCGGGGGACATCCGGGCCGTGCCGGGCGGGCGGGTCTACCTCAAGGAGCGCGAGTTCGAGATCACCCGGGCCGACCTGCACTTTGGCGATCCCTTCGCCTACGATCCCGAGCTCGACATCGCGCTCACGACCTCGGTGCGCGCCCGAGACGACACCTACGACATCGACTACCGCGTGATGGGGCCCTACTCCGACTGGAGCACCGACGCCTCCTCGGACCCGGGCCTGCCGCCCTCGGACATCAACTCCTTGCTGCTGTTTGGCATGACCAGCTCGGAGATGGAGCGCTATGGCGGTGCGGCGGGCGCGCTGGCGGTCGAGGGCGGCGACCTGTTCGCCAGCAAGCTCGGCATCGTCGAGCGGGTGGGCGAGCGGATCTACGGCCTGGAGTTCATCCGGCCCGAGCGCATCGACCTGGTCAGCGGCGTCAACGAGCGCGGCTCCGGCACGGTGTCCTCGGACATGCGCCTGCTCGTCGAAAAAGACTTCGACTGGGGCACCCTCATCTTCGAGCAGAACTTGGCCCGAAACTCCGACACCTACCTCGGCTTCGAGAAGCGCCTCGCGCGCAAGCTCTACACGCGCGGCTACTGGGCGCGCGAGCAGGTGGGCCGCCGGCTCAACATCGGCGGGGCCTACGGCGTCGAGCTCAACCTGCGGTGGGAGCTGGATTGAGCCTGCTGCGGGCCATTGTCGGGGGCGGACCGCGGGCGCCGCGGCGGGGCTGGGCGGGTCTGCCTGCGCTGCCTGCCTTGTTCTGCGCGTGGCTGGGCGCGCCGCAGGCTGCCCTCGCCGCCGATCCCGCGGACTTTGTCGGGCTCCCGGTCGCGCATGTCTCGTTGATCGCCGTGGTCGGCGAGCTGCCGGCGGAGAACCTGGAGCCCCTGCTGCGGGTCCGCCAGGATGAGCCCCTGGATCTGGGCTTTGTTCGCCAAGACATCGCGCTGCTGCACCGGGCGGGCGCCTTTGACGCGGTCGAGGCCCACGCCGAGCCTTGGAGCACCGATGGCGAAAATGGCGTGGTGCAGGGTGTGATCGTGTCCTACCGCGTGGTCAGCGCCCCGCGGCTCAGCGAGGTGTCGGTCAAGGGCATGCGGCCCGGCGAGGCCCGTCGGGTGGCCTCCACCGCCGTCGCCTTGCACGCCGATGACGTCTTTTACGCCGAGGCGGAGCTCAAGGCCGTCGAGACGCGGGTCCGCGGTGCGCTCGCCAGCGCGGGCTGGAGCCACGCCGAGGTGCGGGCCGAGGAGCAGATCGGGGAGGACGGGGCCCGCAGCCTCGAGGTGGAGGTCAAGGCGGGCCAGCCCTCCACCTATGGCGAGCTGCTCGTGCTGGGCGACATTGTGCCCCAGCAGGGCACCCGGCCCTGCGGCCCCTTGGGCTCGGCGCTGCTGCGCCCGGGCTGCGGCCTGCCTGCTCGGAAGGTTCGGCGCTGGCTTCGACGGGCCGGCGTGCGGGAGGGCGGGCGGGTCAAGCCCGCGGACTTCGACGAGGCGCTGGTCGATCTGCGGCAGCGGCTCGTGGCCGAAGGCTGGCTCCAAGCCCGTGTCTCGTATCGGGCCTTGCGGGCGGAGGCCGGCGAGTTCGAGGAGCGCCGCACCCTGACCATCGAGGGCGGGCCGCGGGTGCTCGTGGAGATCGACCGGCGCAGCAAGCGGGAGCGCCTGTTGCCCGAGGCCGACGCCCAGAACGAGGCCCTCGGCTTCTTCGGCGGCGAGCGCATCGACGGGAGCACCCCCCGGGAGGCCGAGGCGCGGCTGGTCGATTGGTTCGACCGGCTCGGCTTCCCCAACGCCGAGGTCGCGGTGGAGCGGGTGGAGACCGATTGGGGGACCCGGCTCGTGGTCCGCGCCGATCCAAAGCAGCGGGTGCGCGCGCGTCGCATCGAGGTGAACGGCGCCGAGGCCCTCGGCAACGCCAACGTCGCCGCGGCGCTCCGGGCCGCCGCCCCGGACACGCTCGGCGAGAAGCGCATGAGCCGGGCCGGGGTGGAGGAGGCGCTGGCCGGGGTGTCGGAGGTCTACCGCGGCCGCGGATACCTCTCGACCAAGCTGGTGTTTCTGCACACCCAGCCGATGAAGCGGCGCCTGCCGTGGCTCGCTCCGGGGCGCCGGGCCCTGCCGGTGGCGGTGGTGGTGCGGGTGCAGGAGGGGCCGCTGACGGTGCTCGGCAGCTTGGAGGCCGAGGGCGGCATCGGCCTGGAGGACCAGCTCATCGAGGAGCGGCGGAGCGCCCTCGTCGGCGGCCCCTACAGCCCCAGCGGGCTCGCGGCCCTGGAGAAGCAGGTCTCGGAGCTCTACCAGGCCCAGGGCTACCTCGACGTGCTGGTCGATCTGAAGGTCACCTTCGCCGACGACGGGCGGGTGGCCCGCGCCCTGGTGGACCTGCGGCCCGGCCAGCAGGTGCTGCTGCGGAGCGTGGTCGTGCGGGGCAACCGGCGCACCCGCGCCAAGGTCGTGTCCCGCGAGGTGAAGGTGCAGATCGGCCAGCCGATCACGCCGGCCGCCTTGTCGGAGACCCGCCAAGCCATCTACGCCCTGGACCTGTTCCGCACCGTCTCGCCCGAGCTCGTGGGCGAGGACGCCGGCGTGCGCGA
>CANHON010000174.1 GCA_947462115.1 Deltaproteobacteria bacterium
ACCTCAGCGAGGAGAACAACTCGCCCCGCCACGCGCTCGGGGCGGCGATGGGCGCGCTGCGGGCAGCGGGGGCCATCGGCAAGGTTGACGTGCAGGTCGCCCTTCAGCGAGACCCGCTCCCAGCGATCCGCGTCGCCACCGCCGGCTGGTAGGGCGAGCCAGCCGCTCCGAAAGCCGGCCGAACCGGCGCTCCGCAGGGGCTCAGGCGCCCAGCTCGATGCCGACGTTGCGCGCCGTGGCCAGGAGGGGCTCCATGGGCCCGACGCGGCGGGGAGCGCCAGCGGCGTCATCGAGGGGAACGCTGACCATCTCGTTATTTTGGAGGCAGACCATCTGGCCCCACCGCCCGTCCCGCACGAGCTCCGCCGCCTTGACCCCCATGCGCGTGGCGAGCACCCGGTCGAAGGGCACCGGCCCACCACCGCGCTGAAGGTGCCCCAGCACGGTGGTCCGAAGCTCGCCCCGGATGCGCTCGCCGAGCAGGGCCGCGAGCACCGCCGAGGCGCTGCCGCCCTGCACGCGGTTGGTGATGACCCCGTCCGCCGCCGCCTGGTGGGCGCCGATGGGGGTCGCGCCCTCCGCCACCACGATCAGGGTGAAGTGGCGGCCGCGCATGGCGCGCTCGTTGATCTTCCGCACGTAGCGGTCGACGTCGTAGGGGATCTCGGGGATGGCGATGCAGTCCGCCCCGCCGGCCACCCCGGCGTAGAGGGCGATCCAGCCGGCGTCTCGGCCCATCACCTCGAGCAGCATGACGCGGTCATGGGCCTCGGCGGTGGTGTGCAGGCGATCGAGCGCCTCGGTGGCGACCTCGACGGCCGACCAGAAGCCGAAGGTGAAGTCGGTGGCGGCGAGGTCATTGTCGATGGTCTTGGGCACGCCGACGACCGGGATCCCGTGCTCGCGCATCAACCGGGCGCCGATCCGCTGGGTGCCGTCGCCCCCGATGACGATCAGCCCCTCGAGGCCCTCGTCGGCGATGGCCGCCGCCAGCTCAGCGCTCCGGTCCCGCACCACGCCGTCCTCGCCCATCCAGGCGAAGGGGTCGCCGCGGTTGGTGGTGCCGAGCACCGTTCCGCCGCGGGTCAGCAGCCCACGGCAGGTCTGCGGGCTGAGCTCGACGAGGCGCCGGGGCGCGTCGAGCAGGCCGTTGAACGCGTCCTCGACGCCGACCAGCTGCCAATGGTGGCCGCCCACGCCGAACTTGGTGACGGCGCGGATGACCGCGTTGAGGCCAGGGGCGTCGCCGCCGCCGGTGAGGATGCCAATGCGATGGGTGCTCATGGCGCGGGCTAACCCGGGGGCGGCGCCGCGGTTAGCCGGCCGCCCGCCTCGCCCCCACGGAGCCCCGCTTGACCCAACGCCCCCCTGACCGCGTCCTCGGCGTGGGCATGGTCTTTCCTTGCCGCATCGGGTTCCTCCCCTTGGAGCTGCACATCCGGCAGGATGTCGTGGTGGACTTCGAGGTGGAGACCGACTGGCGCGCCGCCGCCGCCCTCGACGCGCCCGACGGCCTCGTGGACTACGCCGAGGTGCACCGCCGGCTGGGCGCCCGCATCGCCGCCGGCCGCTGGCAGCTCATCGAGCGCCTCGCCGAGGACCTCGCCGAGGAGATCTTGCGGGGTTTTCCGGTGAGCGCGGTGCGGATCCGGGTCACCAAGCACCCGCTCGATCTGCCCCGGGTCGGCGCGGTGGCCGTGGAGTGCACCCGCCGCCACGCCGATCTCGCCGACCGCTGAAGGGCCCGGCGCCGCGCCCCAGGAGCTCTGGACCGTGGAGATCATCGCCCACCTCGCCGTCAGCCTCGACGGCCGGACCGAGGCCGCGGGGCCGCCCGCGATGTTCGGCGGCGCGGGGGATCGGGCGCGGATGGTCGCGCGGCGGGCCTCGGCGGGGGCGGTCTTGGTCGGCGGCCGGACCTTCTCCACCTGGCCGATCCCCCCAGAGCTCCGCCGAGACTGGGCCCCCGAGGCGCCGCTTCGCCCGACGCCGCCGACCTTGGTGGTCACCAGACAAGATCGTCTGGAGCTCCGACCGGTGCGGCGCGGTTTTGTGGGCGCCGATGCTTCAGTTACGTTTTTTGCGCCAGACGGATTTGTCGTTCCTGACGGGCTCCGGTCCATCGCCCAGGTGCAGCGCTCGGCAGCGGACCCGCTGGACGCCGCCCTGCGGGCCGCCGAGGCCGCCGGCTGCGCCCGCCTGCTGGTGGAGGGCGGCTGGGGGCTGATCCGGGCGCTGACCGCCCGCGGTGCCCTCGACGCGCTGCACCTGACCCTCTGCCCCCTGTGCCTCGGCGGGAGCGCTTCCCCCGGGGGCCCTTCGAGCGGCCCACACCCCGAGATGGACACGCTGCGGCTGCGCTTGGTGACCGCCGAGGCGGAGGGCGGGGCGGTCTTTTTGCACTTCGTCCCCGAGCGCAGCGCCGCCTCGGCTACCCTTGCCTAAGACCCGATCGGCGCGGCGAGCGATCCGTCGGAGAACCGCATGGAGAGCCCCTCAACGGCGCCTTGGTGGCGCACCGTCGCGGCCCGGATCGAGGCCGAGCCCCTCACCCTCATCTGCGCCGAGCTGGGCGCGGACCCCGAGCAGGTGCTCCAGGCGCTGCTCGACGGGGACCGCCCGGCCCAGCTCAGCCAGGCGAGCTGGTGGCCGGAGCTGCAGCGCCGCTCGGTCGCAGGTGAGCCGATCCGCAGCTTGGCGCGTCGTTTTCGCTTGGAGCCGCGGCGGGTTCGGCGGGCGCTGGCCCGGGCCGGGCTCCGCGTCGCCGGGCGCATGGTCGCCGCCACCGGGCTGCCGGCCCTCGACGACTGGCGGGGCCGCCTCGGCGCCATGCCGGACGTGGCCATCGCCCGGGCCGCGAAGGTTCCGGTGGACGCCGTCATCGGCGAGCGCCGTCGGCTCGGCCTCAGCGCCTTCCTCCAGCGCCGGCAGCGCCGACGCGCGTTGAACGGCGACGGACGGCCGCTTCAGCTCCAGATGCGTCGACCCAAGCCGCCGGCCCTCCGGCCGCCCACCGAGCCGGTGGTGGTCCGGCGGCCGAGCCGCGCCGCCCCGCCCCTGATCACCGACGTGGTCGCCGCCGATGACGTGCTGGACGCCCGCCTCGGCAAGCTCACCCCGCTGAAGCCCGCGCCAGCGCCGCCGCCGGGCGCCATCAGCGCGCCCCGACGCATCGTGCGGCCGCCCCGGCCCACCCTCGCGGAGCTCACCTCCGATCCCGAGACGCCGAGCCGGGCCCGCCGTCGCTGATCTCGCCGCGCTGGTCCGGGGGGTCGACCGGTTAGGCCCCGGACGAGGACGCCCATGACCCCACCCACTGTGCCCCCCACGCGCCCGCCCTCCAACGGGCTCACCCTGGCGGTCGCCGGCGCCGCCTTTGGCCTGTTGATGGGCTTTGTCGCCGGGGGCGTGGGCCCACGGCGCGCGCTGAGCCAGGCGGAGGCCGAGAACAGCCACCTCAAAGACGCGCTGGTCAAGGCCAACAGCAAGGCCGGCCGGCGGGATGGCTTTAGCGGCGGCCTGCTCGGCGGGATCGGCGGGATGTTCGGTGAGCCCGCACCCAACGAGGCCCGCGGGGACGCCGCCCCCGGGGCCCCGCCCGCCGGCAGCCCCGCGCCCGGCCCCAGCGGGCCCACCGCTGCCGAGGTGCCCGGGGCGCCCCCCGAGGCGGCCGAGCGCGAGGCGAGCCCGGAGGCCGATCTCGCCGCCTTTGACCAAGCCGCCGAGCTTCAGGCGGTCCGGGCCGCGCAGACCCGCGCCGCGATCATCGAGCAGGCCGAGCTCAACCCCGAGGAGCAGGAGCGGATGGACGGGATCGTCTCCTCGCTGGAGGAGCGCCTCGCCGAGCACGCCGAGGCCGTCGCCGTCATCATCGCCACCGGCCAAGAGCCGAGCACCGCCGAGGCCCTCCGGCTCACCCACGAGATCTCCGGCGCCCTCTACGAAGCGCAGTCGGGCATGGAGGCCCTGCTGGGCCCCGAGCGCCTGGAGAACCTCGACGAGGAGGCCATTCCCATCTGGAACATGATCGAGATCGACGGGATGCACGCGCCCCTGGCCCAGGCCCTCGAGGCCCAGGGCTCGGAGGCCCAACCTTGAGGCGGCTCCGCGACATCTGGTTGGTCGCCGGCGCGGATCTGCGCGAGTCCTTGCGCTCGTGGCGCGCGCTGCTGCTCCTGCTGGTGTTCGCGGCCGGCAGCGTCGGCGCCGCCCTGTTGTTCATCGAGGTGCTGTCCCAGGCCGAAGCGGTGGCCGCCCGGGCGCTGCGGGTGCCGGCGACCGACCGGCCCGGCGCGCTGACCAGCACCCTGCGGGAGAGCCAAGAGCTCCTCCAGGTCCTCAACGACCTCATCGGCGACGAGGCGGTGGTCCGCGAGGTGCTGGAGATCCCGCCCATCGCGCTGTTCTATGGGTGGGTGGCCCTGACCTTCGTGCCGGCCCTCGCGACCTTCGTGGCCGGGGGCTCGGTGGCCGGCGAGCGGGCCAGCGGCGCGGCGCGCTTCGCCTTGGCCCGCACCGACCGCACGAGCTGGGCGATCGGCAAGCTCGCTGGCGCCGCCTTGCTTCTGTTTGTGGGCCTTCAGCTCGCCGCTGTGGCGGTGTGGGTGGTCGGGGCGCTCCAGACCACCGGCATGCCGCTGGCCGAGACCGCCCTCTGGCTGACCCGGATGGCCGGGCGCGGGTGGATCTACGGGCTGCCCTGGCTCGGGCTCGCCGTGGGGATCAGCCAGATGACCCGCTCGACCTACCTCGCCTGGGGGCTCTGCATCGGCGGGCTCATCCTCGGCGGGGCGCTGCGCGGGGCGCTCAACCTCCCGCGGGTGGAGGCCTGGGACCCGGCGCTCATCGGCGCGGTCCGGGTGCTGCTGCCGGGCAGCCACGAGCTGGACCTGTGGCGCAGCGACTGGGCCGACCGGGCCCCGGCCGCCGCCATCCTGCTCGCCCAGGGCATCGTGGCCTTCACCCTCGGTCACCTGCGCTTCTTGCGGGCGGACGCCTGATGTCCGGCACCCCCGCCCTGTGGATGTCGGCGGTCACCAAGCGCTATGGCCGGATCGAGGCCCTGCGCGGGCTGAGCTTCTCGGTGCCACAGGGCGCCATCTGCGGCATGGTCGGCCCCAACGGCGCCGGAAAAACCACCGCCTTCGGCGTCGCCCTCGGCTTTGTGCGCCCGGACGCCGGCGAGGTCTCGGTGCTCGGCCTCGGGCCCTTCGATCCCTGGCGCCACAAGGGCAGGGTGGGGGTGCTGCCCCAGGACTGCGAGCTGAGCCCGCACACGCCGGTGGACGCGCTGCTCCGCGGCTACGCCCGCCTGCAGGGCCGGAGCGCCAAAGAGGCCGATCACGACGTGGACACGATCCTCGACGAGGTCGAGCTCAACGATCGCCGGGGCGCCCTCATCCGGCAGCTGTCCCACGGCATGAAGCGGCGGGTGGCAGTGGCCCAGGCCCTGCTCGGCGCCCCCGAGCTGATCCTGCTCGATGAGCCCACCAACGGCCTCGATCCCGAGCTGATGGTGCGGATGCGCTCGGTGCTCCGGCGAAGGGGAGGGGAGCGCACCCTCGTGGTGAGCAGCCACGTGCTGGCCGAGCTGGAGGCGGTGTGCGATCACGTGCTGTTCGTCGAGCACGGGCGCTGCACCCGCCAGGGCAGCCTCGCGGAGGTCACCGAGCGACAGCGGCGCCTTCGCTACCAGCTCGGGGGATCGGCCGAGGCGCTGCTGGCCTCGACGGCGGGCGGCGCCGGCACCGTGCGCAGCCGCCTGATGGAGGCCATGCCGGGCCTCGCGGTCGAGCCGGTGGACCAGACCCTGCACCTCACCGCCCCGGTCGGCGTGGAGGCCGCCGAGCTCAACGCCCGGTGCATCCCAGTGCTGCTGGGCGCGGGCGCCGCGCTGGAGGAGGTGCTGGCCGGGGAGCGCCTCGAGAGCGCCTGGATGGCCCGTGCCAAGACAGACGACACCGTCTGAACCGCCAAACACTTTTGATTGCAGGTTCAGACGATCCTGAAGTAGTCGAACCAGGCCCGACCGGAACCCGGGAGGGGGCCTCGGCCCATCATGGCCAGCGGGCGCGGTTCCGACAGCCAGGGCAGAGGTGTGACCATGCCCCCAGATCCGGCCTGCGCCGTCGACCAGCCCGCCCCCACCGTGCTGCGGCTGACCGTCCACCGACGGGTCGAGGAGGCCCGGGGGGTCGCGGATCTGTCTGCGCTGCGCCAAGCCGCCGCCCGGGCCCAGGCGCGCGGGGACTGGGAGCGGGCCCGGGCCCTGCTCGTCCGGAGCCTGGAGCTCCGCCCCGATCAAGAGGACGCGCTGACCGAGGTGGCCCAGGCCTGCGTGGCGCTCGGCAAAGACGAAGAGGCGCTGGTGGTGCTCGGCCGGCTGCGCCACCCCGACGCCCCGCACGCCGCGCTGCTGCAGGGGCGGGCGCTGCTCGGCGCGGGCCTGCATGGGCCAGCGGTGACCGTGCTCGATGGGCTGCTCCGGGATCTGCCTGGCGACGTCAACCTGCGCGTGTTGCTCGCCGAGGCCCAGCGCAGGCACGGCCACGAGGCCGCGGAGCGAAACGTGACGGTGGCGCTCGGCCAGGCGCCCCAGCACATCGGCGCGCGGCTGGTGCTCGGCCGGATCCGGCTGGATCAAGGCCAGCTCCACGAGGCGCTGCGCACGGCGGAGAGCGGCCTTCAGACCGCCCGCGGGGTGGAGGCCTGGGAGCTCAGCCTGCTCGCCGTCGACGCCGAGCTCGGCCTCGGCCGGGCTAAAGCGGCGGAGGCCCGCCTCGATGGTCTGCCCGCCGCTCTTCAGCGCGCGACGCCCACGTTGGAGCGCCGGGCGCGGCTGTGGTTCGGCGGCGGTCGGGCGATCGAGGCCCGGCTAGAGCTCGAGGCGGCGCGATCGGCCGGGACCCTCAGCCCGAGCGGGCAGCTCCTCCTCGCCGCCATCCTCGATCACATGGGCGAGGCAGAGCTCGGCTTGGAGGCGATCAACGAGCGACAGGGCCTGTCCGCCGCAGAGCTGCCCCAGCGGGACCGCCTGCGGGGCCGCCTCCTCGAGCGGGTGGGCGACGGCCAGGGCGCCGCCGCCAGCTTCTCGGCCGCCCGCCAGGGCCTGCCACGCCGGCCCAGCCCCACCATGCTGCCCGGCTGGCGCCACGCCGATCAGGTCATGGCCGCCTGGAGCGGTCGGCGGGCCGGTGCGGGTCCTCGCCTCGGAGACAGCGGCGGGGGGCCGATCTTCGTCATTGGACCGCCGGGCGTCGGCGTGCGGCTCGTGGGCCGGATGCTCGCCGCCCAGTCCGAGCTGGCCCTCGGCGCCGGCCCCTGCACCATCGCCGGCGCCCTTCAGCGCACCCGCCCGCACCCCGACTGCGACCCCTGCGAGAGCCTGCGCGCCACCAACGCCGAGCAGCTCCGCGCCATCGCCCACCGGTGGTGGGGATCCGCCCCCCGCGACCCCAGCCGTCCGCGGGTGGAGGCCTGCCCCGAGAACCTGCTGCTGCTCGGCACCATCGCGCAGCTGATCCCGGACGCCCGCGTCGTCCTCGTGGACCGCGACCCCATCGACAGCGCGCTGAGCGCCTGGAGCCGCTGGGCCCCCGAAGATGGCGCCCTGGAGGGCATCTCCGAGCTGATGGAGGCCGGGGAGCGCGCCCGGGCCCTCGCGGCCCACTGGCTCCGCACCAGCCCCCTCCGCATCGCCACCCTTCGGTATGAGGCCTTGGTGGCCAACCCTGTGCGGAGCCTCAGCCGGGTGCGGCGGGCGCTGAACCTGCCCGCCCAGAGCGCCAGCGACCTGCTCCGGGGTGGCAGCCCCCTGCGCTTCGGCGGCCCCACCCTCGACAGCTGCCAGGTCGGCCGATGGATGCGGTTCCCGGCGCTGGCCGAGAGCATGGAGCTGTGCCGCCGGGCCCGGCCCGGTCAGCCCCTGGAGCGCGCGCGGGCCGCGGGCTAGTCGGCAGCGTCCACGTCGAAGAACCGCACCCGGTCGGGGCTCAGCAGCCCAGCCACCGCGCCGGTGGCGTCGGCGACGAGCGCGGTGGCCTCAACCGCGTCGATGTCGGCGACGCCCACCACCTGGCCATCCTCGGCGTCCAGCGCGAGCAGACGGACGCCCTTCTCGACCTGAAGGGCCACCAAGACCGCCGATTGGTCGGTCAGCGGCGCGACGCCCACGAGCGTGCCCTTGAGCTCGGCGTCCCAGGCCAGCGCCCCGTCGAGGTGGCGGGCGCGGAGGGAGGAGCCGCCGCGGCTCCCGACGTAGACCTTGTCGATCGCCGCGTCGAAGGCCAACAGATCGGATCGCCGCCCGTCGAGCTCGCGGCGCGAATCCCCCTGGACGCGCCAGAGACCCGCGGTCCCACCGATGAGCGCGGTGCCCTTGGCGCGATCCACCGACAAGGCGGCGCCGGGGCTGCAGGCCTCGTCGGGCAGAAGGACGCCCTCGCCGAGGCCTGGCTCCTCGCCGCGGCGCAGCCAGCAGCCGCCGCTGTCGGGGGCGCTCACCGTGAGCAAGCCGCCCTGATCGAGCAGACGGGCGTGCACCACGCCCTCCCCGCCGAGCGCCCGACCGGCAAGGACGTCCCCGTCGGCCTGCCGCAGCTCGAACAGCGCCCCGTCCAACACCGCCACCGCCCGCGTCGCCGCCGCGTCGAGGACCAGCTCCAGGCCGGGCCCGGCGTCGTAGTCTTTGCCGATGCTGCCGCTCTCGGTGTCGAAGTCGCAGGTCTGCTGGAACATCCCGCCGAAGCCCACCGAGCCGCCGTCCATCAGCGCGAGGCCGTTGACCTGCACCTCCAGCTCGGACTTGGGCGTGAGCGAGACGGTGCTGCGGCCGCAGCCAGCCCCAAACGCGACGAAGGAGGCGAAGACAGCGACACCGGCGAGGTTCTTGCGGGTCATGGCTCCCCCCCGAAGCTGGGCGCGCGTGGAGACGCCGCGACGCCGCTCGGCACCGGAGCTTAGCGCCAGCGCACCCGCTGGGCCAGGGTGAGGACCGGGTGAGGACCGGGTGAGGACCGGCTGCGGACCGGCCAAGGACCGGCTGAGGTCGGCGGGCTCAGCCGCCGGTGGCGTAGGCCCCGCCCGGCTCCGGCGCGAAGCGCTCGCCCTGCCAAGCGAAGCGCTCGACCGAGGCCAAAGCACCGTCCTGCACGTCATAGATCGAGAAGTGGGCGGTGCGCCGCTTGG
>CANHON010000175.1 GCA_947462115.1 Deltaproteobacteria bacterium
CGCGCAGCGTCGGGCTCCAGGCGGGCGCGGTGCCGGGGCTCCTTCGCCAAGATCAAGCGGAGCTCGGCGTCGATCTGCGCAGCGACGGGCCGCGGGTCCAGCTCGCTGCGCTCGGTCGCCGGGGCGATGGGCGCGGCGCCGACTTCGTGGCCGACTATGGGCTGGAGTGGGGCCTGGGCCTTCGCTTGATGCGCTGAGCCCCCTCGGCCGGCCGCCGGGAAGCGCGCGTCGCCGGTCTCAGCCGCCGGGCTGGAGGGCGGTCTCGGCGTCCCAGGCGAGGTGCCAGCCGTTGAGGGTGCGGTACCAGGTCTGTTGGTGGCGGTCGGTCTTGAGGATCTGCTGAGGGAGGGTGTAGCCGCTCACCCGCACGAAGATCTGGGCCTCGCGGAGGCCCTCGGTGTTGACCGGGCGCTCGTTGAGGGCGACCTGCAGCACGGTGAAGTCCTCCACCCGCTCCCGGCTGCGCTCCTGCTCCATCCAGTCCTTGAACAAGGCCCGGCTCTGCGGGTCCTCGACGAACTCGGCGGCGCGCTCGGCGTCCCCCCACCGCACCGCGTCCCAGTACAGCTTGACGCTCCGCATCAGCAGCTCCTGCTCCTTGAGCTCGGCGCGCTCGTGGGCGCGATCGGGCTTGGGCGCCCGGGCGGCGCCGGCGGACAGGGGGAGCGCGCACAGCAGCGCGGCGAGGACGAAGCGGGCGGGGGCATGGAAGCGCATGGGGCAAGGCTACCGGGTGGCTGGCGTGGTCACAAGGCGCGGTCGCGCCGCCGCGCGGCCGAGGAGGATAGGCTGCGCGCCATGAAGCCCGCCGGCCCGTCCCCGCTGTCCCTGTCGCCTCCGCTGGCCCCGCTGGCCGCGGTGTGGGTGCCTTCGGCCTCGGGCTTGGGGCGCGCGGTGCGCAGCTGCGCGCTGCTGTTGAGCTTCGGCCTGGGCTGCGGGCACCGGGTCTTGGTCAGCAGCGATCCGCCCGGGGCCGAGGTCATGGTGGGTCGCCGCAGCTACGGGGTGACGCCCGTCGAGGTCAAGATCTCGCCGCTCCCTTGGCGCACCCGCGAGATCAAGGTGCGCGCCCCAGGCCGACGCACGGTCACCTTCAAGGTGCCCCGCTGGCGGTTTCGCAGCGAGCATGAGGTGGTGCTGGTGCGCCGTCACGGGCGGGCCGGGAGCTGGGCCCCCGAGGACGCCGAGCCTTAGGCGCCGGCCGCGGCCACCAAGGCCGAGAACAGCCGCGCCGAAGCGGCGTCGCCGAGCAGCTCGGGGTGCCACTGCACCCCCACCGCGAAGCGCCGGTCCAGCGCCATCCACAGCTCGGCGGTGCCGTCGGGCGCCCGACCGACGATGGCGCCGGCCCCGGGCGCGTCCACCGCCTGATGGTGGGTGGAATTGACGTGCAGCAGGTCGGTTCCAAAAAGATCGACGGCGCGGGGATGGCTCAGCGCCACTGGATGGGCGGCCGTGGCGGGATCGGTGGGCTGCTCGTGATCTTCGGCGGCTGGATCGGCCGCTTGGATGTCCTGAACCAGCGAGCCGCCATCGGCCACCGCCATGACCTGCATGCCCCCGCAGACCCCGAGGCAGGCCACGCCGCGGTCGAGGGCCGCGCGGGCCAAGGCGAGCTCCAGCGCGGTGCGCTCGTCGTCGGTGCGGTCGAGCCGGGCCCGCACGCCTTGGCCGTAGTGGCGCGGGTGGATGTCGAAGGCCCCGCCGCTGATCACGAGCCCGGACACGAGGCCGCCGTCGAACAGCCGGGCGGCGAGGCCCTCGGGATCGGCGCTCAGCGGCGGGATCACCAGCACCTCGGCCCCCGCCGCCCGGAGCTGGCTCACCAGGGCCTCGGCGACGAAGACCTCGGGCCGGCTGGGGCGCAGGCGTGGACCGCTGCGGGGCGGCCCGGCGGCCCGGCGGTCGGCGGTCAAGGCGATGATGGGGCGCATGTTCGGCTCCTCGGCCGCAGCTTCGCCCACCGCGCCCCGCCTCGCCAGCCTGCGCTTTGCCGTTGGGCCGAGGGTCGGCTACCAGGGGGGCCGCGTCTGTCCTTGGTCGCCGTTGTGTTCGCGTTTGGTCACAGCTGGGTCGGTAGGGCGCGGGGCGGGCCGCTGGAGGCCCAGCGTGGGCGTGCCCACCAGGAGCGGACATGGGCGGCGTGGCGGTCATCAGCAACCCAAAGAGTAAGGCCAACCGAAAGAACCCGGCGCTGGTGGAGTCGCTCGCCTATGTGCTCGGCGAGGCTGGCCCGCTGGAGCAGCCCGGCGATCTCGGGGGCTTAGAGCGGGTGGTTCGGCAGCTCCGGGAGCGCGAGATTGACGTGGTGTGCGTCAATGGCGGGGATGGCACCCTCCACAAGGCCCTCAGCGCCCTCGTCAAGGTCTACGCCGATGGGGCCACGGGCGAGGCCCTGCAGCGGGTCCGGCTGCCCAAGCTCGCCATCCTCAAAAGCGGCACGGTCAACACGATGGCGCGGAACGTCGGGGTGCGGGCCTCGGCCCGGGACATGCTCGCCCACGTGGTCGAGAGCTGGCACGGGCGGCGGCCGCTGCAGATCGAGGAGCGCACGGCCGTGGTCGTCAACGGGGAGTCTGCGGGCTTCCTGTTCGGCACCGGGGTGCTCTACCGGTTCATGAAGATGTACTATGAAGGCGGAGATCCCAGCGTGCTCAAGGCGCTGCGGCTGGTGGGCCAGGTGGTCGGCAGCGCCGTTTTTGGCGGCACGCTGGCCCACGACCTGTTCGCCGCCGACAGCGCCCGGGTCACGGCGGACGGACGCCGCTGGCCCGAGGAGGCCTTCCCGGCCATCGCGGTGGGCGGCATGAACGACCTGGGCCTCGGCTTTGAGCTGTTCCACGCCGCGAAGGGCCACCCCGGCTACATCCACGCGCTCGGGATCATGGGCCCGCCGGTCTCGGTGGTGAAGGTGCTCCACCGCGTCTACCTCGGCAAGCCCACCGCCACGCCCCGGATCCGCGACGAGGTCGTCCGCGAGCTCATCATCGAGGGGGAGGCCGCCCGCGGCTTCATGATGGACGGCGACTTCATCGAAGGCGGCGATCGCCTGCGGGTCGAGGCCGGCCCGCGGGTGCCGTTCATCGTCCTCCGCTGACCGGGGCCGCGTAGAGCTGGGCGATGTCCGCTGCGCGGCTGCGGGCGATCTGGGCCCGGCGCAGCTTGAGGCTGGGCGTCATCTCGTCGCCTTCGACCGTGAAGGGCGCGGCGAGCAGGCGCCAGCGCTTGATCTGCTCAAAGGGGGCCCGGCTGGCGTTCACCGCCTCCACCCGCGCGGCCACGGCCGCCTGGACGGCGGGCTGGTCCTTCCACAGCTCCGGGCCGCCGGTCCAGCCCGCTGCGGTGGCCTGCGCCTCGGCCTGCTCGGCGTCGAGCGTGAGCAGGGCCACCAAAAAGGGCCGCTCATCCCCGATCACCACCGCTTGGCCGATGAGGCCCCCGGTGAGGTCGCCCTCGATGGGGTTGGGCGCGACGTTTTTTCCGCCGGCGGTGACAATGATGTCCTTTTTGCGGCCCGTGATGCGGACAAAGCCCTCCCGGTCGATGCTCCCGAGATCTCCGGTGTAGAAGAAGTCGTCGGCGTCGAAGGCCGCGGCGGTGGCCTCGGGGTCGCGCCAGTAGCCGCTGAAGTTGCCGGGGCTGCGCACCATCAGCTCGCCGTCGGCCGCCACCTTCACCTCGACGCCGGGCATGGCGGGGCCGACGGTGCCGAGCGCGTGCCGCTCGCGGCGGTTGGTGGTCGCCGGGGCGCAGGTCTCGGTGAGCCCCCAGCCCTCCCGCACCGCGACGCCGATGGCCTCAAACCAGGCGCCGACCTCGGGGTGCAGGGCCGCCCCGCCGCTGATGACCATCTGCAGCTCGCCCCCGAGCTTGGCCTTGATCTTGCGGAAGACCAGCGCCTCCGCAGCCCGGCGCTGTGCCCGCAGGCCGAGGGGCGGACGGCGGCCCTCGCGGGTGAAGGCGGCGTGCTGGAGGCCAACCTCGACGGCCCAGGCGTAGACCTTGGCGGCCCGCGGCCCCCGGCGCGCTGCGGTCGCCTCGGCGCTGCTTTTGATCTTCTCCAACATGCGGGGCACGGACAGCAGCACCTGGGGACGGGCGGTCAGCAGGGTGGGCGGCAGCGCTTCGATGGTGGGCGCGAAGTATCCGACCACGCCCTCGGCGAGCCCGCGGTAGAGGGCGAAGCGCTGCAGCGAGTGGGCCAGGGGCAAAAAGACGACGCTGCGGTCGCCCGGCGCGAGGGGGAGCGCGGCCTCGCTGGAGCGGACCACGGCCACAAAGTGCCTGTGGTGCAGCATCACGCCCTTGGGTTCGCCCGTGGTGCCGCTGGTGTAGACCAGGGTGGCCAGGGCGTCGGCGGACACGGCGCCCACCCGGCGCTCGAGCCATCCCGGCGGCGCGGCCCGGCGCGGCGCCATCGGGAGCCCCAGCCCGGGCCGCATCGCGAAGCAGAGCCGCAGCCCCGGCAGGCTGGCGAGGTGCGGGCGCAGCTTCTCGAGCAGCGGCGCGCTGTCGATGAGGATGGCCTTGGCGCCGCTGTGCTCGAGCTGGAAGGCGAGCTGAGGCCCGGTGAGCGTGGGGTAGAGGCCGACCGTCACCGCCCCGATGCAGAGCACCGCGAGGTCGGCCGCCACCCAGAGGTGGCTGGTCTCGCCCAAAATGGCCACCCGGTCGCCATCTTCGACACCGGCCTCGACCAGACCCATGGCCAGCTCGGTGATCTGGGCGCGGCTGTCGCCATAGCTGTACCGGCGCCAGCCCGGGTGGGCCGCGGCGGGGGCGCCGCCCTGGGCGGGGTCCAAGGCGTCCATGACGAAAAAAGCGTCTGCGTCTGGGTTTCGGCGCGCGCGGTCGAGGAAGAGCTGCGGGATGTTCATCGCCGGGCTCCGGTCGCAGGGACCCGGAGGGTACCAGAGGCGGCGGGCGGCCCTGGCCCAGCGTCCGCCGACGTGTTGTGAGGGGCCGCAGCGGCGCGGTCCGCGCTGGGGGGAGAGCATGGGCGGAGCAGCGGTGCGCGGCGCGGAGCAGGGGATCGAGGGGCCACCGGCCGGCGGCGGCGCGCGGGCCTTCATCTTGGCGGCGGGCCTCGGCACCCGGCTCCGGCCCCTGAGCGCGGTGCTCCCCAAGCCGCTCCTGCCGGTCGGCGGCGTGGCGATGTTGGATCACGCGCTGGCGCTGTTGGCGGCGCACGGGATTGGCCCGCAGGAGGCCATTGTCAACGCCCACTACCTCTACGCCTCGGTGGTGGCCTGGGCCGAGGCCCGCGGGGTGGCCGTTCAGGTGGAGCTCCCCGAGGTGCTCGGCACCGGCGGCGCGCTCAAGCTCGCGGAGCCCTTGCTGGCCGAGCGCTTCGTGGTCCTCAACGGAGACATCCTCTGCGACGTCGATCTCACCGCGCTGCTCGCGGCGGTGCCCGAGGGCGGCGCGGCGATGGCCTTGCGCATCGAGCCCCGCCTCGCGGGCGAGGCGCCGGTGGAGCGCGACGCCCAAGGCGTGGTCGTGCGCATGCGCGAGTTCGCCCGCGGGCCCGGCGCGCCCCTGCCCGGCACCCACTTCACCGGCGTGCACGCCGCGCACCGGGGCGTGCTGGCCTTCGCTCGGCCGGAGTTCTCCTGTATTTTGCGGACGGCCTACAAGGCGGTGATCGGCGAGCGCAAGGTGCGGGCCCTGGTGCACCGCGGCGGCTGGATCGACATCGGCGCGCCCGCCGAGTACCTCGACGCCAACCTTGACGTGTTGGACGGTGTTTTGATCGCCCCCGCCTCGCCTCCGGCCGGCAGCCTGCGCGGCGCGGGCGGCGCGTTGATCTTGCCCGGCGCGGCGGTGCACGGCGGGGTCCGCCGCTCGGTGATCGGCGCGGGCGCGGTGGTGCCCGCCGGGGCCGACCTCGAGGACTGCGTGGTCTGGGACGGCGTGATCGTGCCCGAGGGCAGCTTCCGACGCTGCGTGCTCTACGGCCTGCCGGGCGAGGCGGCGAAGGTGCTCGAGGTGCCGGTGGCCGACGCGGGCTGATCCCGAGGGCCAAGCGCGTGGCGCGCCGGCGCGGGCGTGCGCTGCCAGGCCGATGGGTATAGGCTGCACACCTGTTCACCATGCCGCCGCGGCCCCGCCGGGCGGAGGGCCCGCCTGGGAGTTCGGATGCGCTGTATCGGGGTCGATCCTGGCTCAAACAACACCGGCTGGGCCGTGATCCAGCAGGAGCGCGGCCAGTTTGTGCTGATCGACTCGGGCGTGGTCCGCACCCAGGCCAGCGCGCCGGTGCCGGAGCGGCTGCTCGCCATCCACGCCGGCCTCAGCGCCGTGCTGCGCGTGCACGCCGTCGAGCTGGCGTCGGTGGAGCAGATCTTCACCCACAAGTCCAGCGAGAGCGCCCTGCGGCTCGGTCAAGCGCGCGGGGTGGCGCTGCTCTGCCTCGCCCAAGCCGGGCTCAGCGTCGGCGAGTACAACCCCATGACCATCAAAAAGTCGGTCGCCGGTCACGGCGGCGCCAGCAAAGAGCAGATGCAGCGGCTCGTGCAGCGCCTGCTCGGACTCGAGGCGCCCCTCGCCAAAGACGCCACCGACGCCGCGGGGATCGCGATGACCCACTTGCTGCACCACGCCTTTCAAAGCCGCCTGGACGGGCTCGGGGTGGCCCGATGATCGCGCGCCTGTCCGGCGTGGTGGTGGAGCGCTTGACCGAGGCGCTGGTGATCGACGTGCACGGCGTCGGCTACGAGGTCAACGTGCCCCGGCCCCTTTTGATCTCCTCCGCGCTGGGCGAGCCCCTGACGGTGTCGGTGGTCACGGTGGTGCGGGAGGACGCCTTTTTGCTCTACGGCTTTGCGCGGCCGGAAGATCGGGAGGTCTTCAACACCCTCTGCAGCGTCAGCTCGGTCGGGCCCAAGGTCGCCATGGGCCTGCTCTCCACGCTGACGGCGCAGGCCATCGCCCGGGCCATCGCCAGCGACGACGTGGCCGCGCTCGCCAAGGCGCCGGGGGTCGGAAAGCGCACCGCCGCCCGGCTGTGCTTGGAGCTCAAGGACAAGCTGCCCGCCGAGCCCCTGCTGCTGCCCGGCTTCGGGCCGCCGCCCGCCAAGGTGGACCCGGCCGATCCCTTGCCCCTCGCCCTGGCCCGCCTCGACTACCGCAAGTCGGAGATTGACGCGGTGGTCAATGATCCCAGCGTCCCTGCCCTCGGCGCCGCCACCGTCGAGCTCCGCCTCTCCGCGGCCCTGCGCCTGCTGATGCGCGCCCCCTGAGGCCGCCCCGGTCGCCGCTGGGCGTCGGTCTGACGCGCAGGCGCCCGCACCCCTGACCCGCTTTGGGGCCCTCGCCCCGCCGGAGCCCCGATGGACGCCCCCCGCCCGCCGCGCGCGGTCTCCCCTGAAGGATCGGATGATCCTGCGCTTCGGCCGCGCAACCTCGACGAGTACATCGGTCAGGTCCAGGTGGTCGAGAACCTGCGCGTCTACGTCCGCGCCGCCAAGCAGCGGGGCGAGGCGCTGGACCACGTGCTCCTCTGCGGGCCGCCGGGCCTCGGCAAGACCTCCTTGGCCCACATCATCGCCGAAGAGCTGGGCGTCGATGTGCGCCCCTCCAGCGGCCCGGTCATCGAGCGGGGCGGGGACCTCGCCGCCATCCTCAACTCGATGTCCGAGCGGCAGGTCCTGTTCATCGACGAGATCCACCGGCTCAACCGGGCGGTCGAAGAGGTGCTCTACTCGGCCCTCGAAGACTTCCGCATCGACATCATGCTGGGACAGGGGCCCGGCGCCCAGTCGGTGAGCATGCCGCTGCCCCGCTTCACGCTCGTCGGGGCGACCACCCGCGCGGGCCTGCTCACCCGGCCGCTGCGCGATCGGTTCCAGATCCAGTTCAACATGGAGTTCTACAAGACCGAAGAGCTCGCGGAGATCGTGCGGCGCAGCGCCCGACGGCTGGGGCTGCGGATGAGCGCCGAGGCCTGCGAGGCCCTGGCCCGCCGCTCCCGGGGCACGCCGCGGGTGGCCAACCGGCTGCTGCGACGGGCGCGCGATTTTGCCGAGGTCGAGGGCGACGGCGGCGTCGATCTGGAGATCGTCAACACCGCGCTCCAGCGCCTCGGCATCGACGAGATCGGCCTGGATCCCATGGATCGGCGCGTGCTGGACACCATCCTCCACCGCTTCGGCGGCGGGCCGGTGGGCGTGGACAACCTCGCCACCGCGCTGGGCGAGGAGCGCGACGTGATCGAGGAGGTCTACGAGCCCTACCTCATCCAGATGGGCCTCATGCAGCGCACCCAGCGCGGGCGCATCATCACGGCGAACGGCCAGCAGCACCTCGGCGGGCTGGTGCCGGACCCGGTGGCGGTGGTAGAGGGCGGCCCAGGGAGGGCCCCCTGATGCCCGCGCCGCGCGCCACTTCCACCATCCTCACCGGGGCCGCCGTGGTCCTCGCCGCGCTGTGCACCGCGCTCAACGCCGGCTGCCCGGACCGCAGCGCCCCGGAGGCGCCCGCAGCGGACCCGATCGCGGCGCCGCCAGCCGCGGGCGGCCGGGTGGAGGGCGCGCTGAGCGACGTCCCGCAGGCCACACTTCCGTTCATCTCACTGATCATCAACGGAAAGGTCATACAGGTCGAGGTCGCCGACGAGGAGGGCGAGCGAAACCGGGGCCTGATGCAGCGCCGGGCCCTCTCCCCAGACCAGGGCATGCTGTTCGTCTACCCGGGGGAGCGGCACCTCAGCTTTTGGATGAAGGACACCCTCATCCCGCTGAGCATCGCCTACATCAACACCGACGGCGTGATCATCAGCATCAAGGACATGCAGCCCCTCGACCAGCGCAGCGTGGCCTCCGACGGGCTGGCCCGCTTCGCCCTGGAGATGGACCAGGGTTGGTTTGCCCAAAATGGCGTGCTGGTGGGTGCTACCGTCGAGGGCTTGCCCATCGAGGGGCGCGAATAGGTGGACCCGCTGCTGGCCCGCCGCGCCAGCCTCGCCCGACCGGCCTCGGTCCGCGGGGTGAGCCTGCACGGCGGCCGCACCGTCACCGCCACCCTCCGTCCCGCGCCCGAAGGGCAGGGCTGTCGGTTCATTCGCGCGGATCTTCCGGGCGAGCCGTGGGCGCCGCTGCGGATCGAGGCCGTGACCGCCGGCGCCCTCGCCACCCACCTGCGCTGGGGCAGGGCCGA
>CANHON010000176.1 GCA_947462115.1 Deltaproteobacteria bacterium
CCCCAAACCCGCCCCTCACCCAAGCTTCAGCGCTCCCCAAACAGGGGCTTCCCCCGCCAAAATCTGCTTAAACGCCCCGCGCCCCACCGCCGCCTCGCCGGCGTCCACGCACCGCTCATAGGCCCGCGCCTCCAGCTCCTCCCGCGCCAAGCCGCTGGCCCCGACCGCGTCGAGCACCCCGCGCTTGAACGCCGCCACCGCCGTCGGGCTGCGCCGCGCCACCTTGGCGCACAGCCCCCGGGCCCGCCCGAGCCCGGCCTCGACATCGGCCACCTGCTCCTGCACGAGCCCGATCCGCACGGCCTCCTCGGCCCCGAGCTCCTCGCCGGTCATCCCGAGCCGCAGCGCCTGCGACACCCCGATCAGCGACCAGAGCTCGGCCGTGCCGCCAGCCCCCGGCAAGATCCCGAGCCCGGTCTCCGGCAGCGCAAAACGCGCCTCACTGGTGGCGATCCGGTAGTCCGCCGTGATCAAAAACTCGGTGCCCCAGCCGAAGGCCACGCCGTTGACCACGGCCACATGAAAGACCGGCGCCCGCCGCAGCCGCGCGAGCACCGCCCGCTGGCGCCGCACATGGGCCTTGACCTGGGCCTCGGACCAGCCGGCCCGCTCGGTGACGTCCGCCCCGCTGATGAAGATGGCCGCGCCCTTGCCGCTGCGCCGCCGCGAGAAGCTGAGCAAGGCCGAGGCGTGGCCGAGCTCCAGCCAGTCGCTGATGGCCGACCACTCGTCCAGCAGGGCGCTGCCCATCTCATTGGCGCGGCCGTGGTCAATCTCGACGATGAGCACCCGGTCTTCCAAGGAGAGCCGCAGGTGGGCGGTGGCAGGAAGAGCGGCGGGCAGCGCGGCGGACAGCGGGGCGGACAACGGGGCGGACAACGGGGCGGGATCGGCGTTCACAGGGGGCTCCTCGGGGCCCGCGTCGGCGCGCCCCAGGCTCGGGGCCCCGCGGGGCGCGGCGCTCAGCCTACGCTATGCTGGCGCCCGCACCCCGGAGGCCCCCTCGATGCACCGCCAAAAGACCCCGCCGTCCTCGACCCCGCGCGCCGGAGCGCGCCTCGCCCCCCTGGCCCTGCTGGGGCTCGCCGGCCTCGGCGCCTGCGGCGGCAAAGCGGCCCCGACGATGGCCGGGGACTGGAGCGGCGCCGCCGACTGCGGGGAGGGCTCCGTCTCGGTGTCGATGACCCTGACCGAGGCCAACCCCCAGTCTTACCTCGGCACCGGCGAGGTCTTGGGCCTGCAGTACGGCGGCCTGACCGCGACGGTGGACATGGAGCTGGTGGTCGAGCAGCCCGAGCCCGAGGGCGCCCAGACCGTGAGCGTGGCCGCCGACTGCTTGATCGTGAGCGAGTCTGGCTCCGAGGCGGTGGACTGCAGCGGCCTGTCGGAGCTCGGCTGGGACGGGGCCGATACGCTCGGCGCCGAGGTCAACGACTTCATGAGCTCGGGCCTCGACTGCACCCTGGAGCTGCGGCGCTGAAGCCGGCCCCGCGGGTACGGCCGGGGCGCCGGGTGGGATAGGCGGCCGCCGCTGACCGGTCGAGGCCGCCACCCCGCGCGCCAGCCTGGTCGTCCCGCAGGAGGCCCCATGCCCAGCTCGACCGAGATGCGCGCCCGCGCCGACGGGCCCTTCGACCTCATCATCATCGGCGGCGGCATCACCGGCGCCGGCGCCCTGCGGGACGCCGCCCGGCGCGGCCTCAAGGTGTGCTTGGTCGAGCAAGAGGACCTCGCGAGCGGCACCAGCAGCCGCAGCAGCAAGCTCGTGCACGGCGGCCTGCGGTACCTGGAGAACCTGGAGTTCTCCTTGGTTTTTGAGGCGGTGAGCGAGCGGCGGGTGCTCACGGAGATCGCCCCGCACCTCGTGAGCCCGATGGGCTTCTTGTTCCCGGTCTACAAGCGCAGCCGCCGCAGCGTGTTCACCGTGAACTTGGGCATGTGGGTCTACGACGGGCTGTCGCTGTTCCGCTCGCCGCGCATCCACAAGAACCTCAACGCCAAGGCCGTGGCCGAGGTCGAGCCGATGCTCGGCCAAGAGGGCCTCAAGGGCGCGCCCCTGTACTGGGACTGCGCCACCGACGACGCCCGGCTGACGCTGGAGACAGCGCTGGACGGCGCGGCCCAGGGCGCGGCGGTGCTCACCTGGACCAAGGTGGTGGGCCTGCTGCGCGGCGACGACGGCCGGGTCTGCGGCGTGCGGGTGCGCGACCAGCTCAGCGGCGAGGAGCGGGAGATCGCCGGCAACGCCGTGATCAACGCCACCGGGCCCTGGTCGGACCGCACCCGGCAAGTGGGCGATCCCAAGGTGCGCGACCGCCTGCGCCCCACCAAGGGCGTGCACATCGTGGTCAACGCCGAGCGCCTGCGGGTGAACCACGCGGTGGTCTGCTTTCACCCCACCGATGGGCGGGTGCTGTTCGCCATCCCCTGGGGCGAGCAGACCTACATCGGCACCACCGACACCGACTTCTCCGGCGACCCCGCCGAGGTGGCCGCCGATCTCAGCGACGTGCGCTACCTGCTCGCCGCCTCGAACTTCTACTTCCCGGCCGCCGCCCTCGAGGAGCGCGACGTCATCGCCACCTGGGCCGGCGTGCGCCCGCTCATCGGGGCCGAGCCCGCCGCCAACGAGTCCAAGGTCAGCCGCGAGCACGAGATCACCGTCGATCCCGACATGCTCATCACCATCGCCGGCGGCAAGCTCACCACCTACAGGCGCATGGCCGCCGAGGTCGTCGATCAGGCCGTGAGCTTGCTGATGCTCACCGGCAAGCTGCCCGCCGAGCTGCGGCCCGCCCGCACCGACCGCGAGCCCCTGGCCGGCGCCGTGGGCTGGCCGGAGTCCGACGACGTCGGATCCATCGTCCAGCAGACCCTGATGGCCAGCAAGGGCACGCTCGACGCCGCGGTGGCCAAGGCCCTGGTGCAGACCTACGGCACCCGGGCCGTGGACGTGGCCGCCCGGGCCGCCGGCGATCAGCGCTTGGCCGGGCGGCTGAGCGCCGGCCGCGACGAGATCGTGGCCCAGGTCGATCATGCCGTCGAGGTGGAGCTGGCGAGCACCCTGCGGGACGTGCTCATCCGCCGCACCCAGGTCTTCTTCCGGGCCAACGACCAGGGCCTCGCCGCCGCGCCGGTGGTCGTCGCCCGCATGGCCGAGCTGCTCGGCTGGTCCGAGGCCCGCGCCGCCGCCGAGCTCGCCGCCTACGCGGCCGAGGTCGCCCTGTCCCGGCGCTGGCGGGACGAGGTCCCCACCGCCGCGGCCGCCGGGTGAGGGGCTCGCTGCGGCGCATCGCCCGCGCCTTTAGCGGCCTGCACGTCGAGGACGCCGCCGCCTGCGCCCGCGCGCTCAGCGCCATGCTGGGCCGGGTGCCGGCCGCCGAGCTGCTGCCGGGCCGGCCCGCCGAGGCCACCCGGGCCATGCTCACCGCCCGCCTGCTCAGCGCCACCGAGCCCGTGCCCTGGCCCAACGCGGTGCGGCGGCAGCTCGACCCCGAAGATCCGGCCTACTTGCCGGGCCTCGGCCTGCACCCGGTGCTCGCCGCCCGCGACCAGACCCTGCTGGGCCTGCCCGACCAAGATCGCGTCGCGTGGGTCGATCCCAGCGGCTGGGTGGGCGTGGCCGAGGGCCCGAGCCTCAGCTGCTGGTTCGGCGAGGCCGGCGATCTCGGCCCGCTGCGGCCCGGCCCCGACGAGCGCGCGCGGGCCGCCGACGCCACCGAGCTGAGCCAGGGGCGCTCCGACAGCGGCGTGGGGGTGCGCACCGTGGGCCGCCGCGGCCGGGTGCAGCTGGTGCAGGTGGCTTGGCCCATCCTGCTGGAGGGGCGCATCGCCTTCGCCGTGCACCTGCGGATGGAGCTGCTCAGCGGGCCGCCCACCAGCGCCGCCTTGGGCTTCGCGCTGCGGCCCCAGGGTTTTGAGGGCGCGGCCCCGATCTTCCGCCTCGACCGCGATCTGGACGGGGTGTGGACGGCCGACGGCGCGCCCCTGCTCGCCCTGGCCCAGGTCGGCGATGAAGTGGTGCACGGTGTTTTCGGGGGGACCGACCCCTACCTCGCGCTGCGGCGCGGCGAGGGCGGCGGAAGGCCCGGCCGCCTCAGCCTGCGCTGCCCGGTGGGCCAGGCCAGCGCCGCCGAGCTGTGGCGGGTGCGCCTGACCGTCGGCGAGTCCGTCACCCGCTTGGCCGTGCTGAGCCCGCCGCGCGGGGCCCCGGCCGCCCTGGTCCGCACCAGCGGCCCGAGCCTGTGGAGCGCCGCCAACGCCGACCGGCGCGGCCTGCTCGCCAGCGCCTGCCCCTTTGAGCTCACCGAGCACCAGCCGCTGTTCGAGGCCAGCCGGGTGCGCCTGCTGATGGGCGATCGCGACGAGCGGGTCAGCCTGTCGGGCGCGCTCGGGGCGCTGTGCTTGGCCCGCATGGGCTTCTTCCGGCGGGCCGCCGACCGGCTCGGCCGCTGGCTGTCCCAGGTGGACCGCAGCGGCGACAGCCCCGGCGACGAGGCCGAGGACGGCGCCCTGCTGGCCTGGACCGTCGCCGAGGTGGTGAGCTGGACCGGCGACCAGCTGTGGCTGGAGGAGCACCGGGTGGGCTTTGGCCGCCTGCTCGACCGCTTGGTGACCGACAGCCCCGGCCCCGGCGGCAAGAGCTTCTTCGGCACCGAGGGGAGCGCGCGCTGGTCGGCGATCTGGCGCATCGCCGCCCTGCTGCGGGCGGCCTCGGTCTGCCGCGAGGCCCCGGGCCGCGACCGCTGGGCCCTGGCGGGCGGGGCGGGCCGGGAGAGCCTGCTGTCGGCGCTCGGCCCAGCACCCTGGACGGCCACCCCCGAGCGGGCCACCGACGGGAGCGCCGCGGGCCTGCTGCTCGCGGTCTGGCTCGGCCTCGTGGCGCCGAGCGATCCGGCGGTGGGCCTGACGGTCGAGGCCCTGCGCGCCCAGTGGACCCACGGCGGCGGCGTGCTGCTGTTCGGCGGGGCCCACGTGGCGGCCACCGCCCTGCTGCTGTCGGCCGAGGCCCGGCGGGGCAGCGGCGTCGATCCGCTGCCGGCCATCGCCGCCCTGGCCAGCCCCACCGGCGCCTTGCCCTCGGCCCGCCACGCCGCCCGCGGGGCGATGGGCGAGGGTGACGATCCGCTCAGCGCCGCTGTCTTCACGCTGCTGGCCCTGGACCGCGTGCTGGTGGGCCGGGGCGAGCTCACGGTGCTGCCCGGCCTGCGCGCCGCCCGCGATCTGCCGACGCCCTTCGGCAAGATCGACGTGAGCACCGAGGCCGACGGCAGCCGCCGCGTGGTCGGCCGGTGGCGGGGCCCGGCGCCGACCGTGCGCCTGCTCGACAGCTTCTGAGCGCGGTCGGCAGGCGACGGGGCGGCCCGGCGGCGCCTACATCTTGGCGTTGTTCTTGCCGAACTTGTAGGTCACGCCGGCCGACAAGAAGGCGAGCTTGCTCGCGAAGCTGCCGTTGCCGACGGTCTGGCCCGGCACCAGGGCCACGCTGAGGCTCTCGGGGTTGGCGAGGGCCGAGGCGAAGTTGATCGGCACCTCTTGGCGCGCGACGAGGCTGTCGTCGATGTCGCGGGGGATGATCCAGGTGCGGGAGAAGCCGAGATCGAGTGCCAGGCGGTTCTTCAGCTGCCAGCCGGCGCCGAGGCCCATGCCCACCTTGTTGCCATCGACCAGGGCCACCGACTGGGTGTTGGCGGGGATGGCGCTGGTCTCGTAGAAGGTGCCGCCGCGCAGGATCAGCTGGTGGTCGCCCTTGTCGATGGCGGCCACGTCGCCGCCGAGGCGGAAGGACCAGGCGTTGATGTAGTCGGCGGGCAGCACGATGTCGTCGGTGATCTCAAAGTCTTGCAGGCCGAGGTTCTTGAAGGTCTCGGTGACCGGCAGCTTGAGGTTGACGTCGCTGACGCGGATCTCCTCGGTCATCGACCAGCGCTGCCAGACGGCGGCGGCCTCGACGTCCCAGCGCTCGCTGGGGTGGAAGGACAGGCCGCTGCGGATGATCCACGGCATGGTCAGGGCGACGGTGACGTCGTTGTCTTTGGCGCCGGTCACGCCCACGATGCCGAGCTGCTGGGGGTTCCCGGCGACGGGATCGCCCTTTTCGGTCATCCAGTGGCCGGGGTCGAAGGTGGCCTCGATGCTGCCTTGGCCCCGCACCTTGAAGGGGGGCTGCACCGACAGGCCGAAGGTGAGCTCCTCGATGGGATCGACCATGATGCCGGCGTTCCAGGTGAGGCGCTTGGGGTCCTTCATCTGCAGGTCGATGGACAGATCGTTGACCGGATAAGTTGGGTTGGAGCAGTCGGTGGCCGCCGCGTCGCGGGTGGCGCAGATGCTGATGTCCAGCCCCTGGGTGGCGGAGAGGTAGGTCCAGTAGACGCCGCCGCCGATGGTGACCTTGCCGTCGAGGAAGCGGTGCGCCACGGTGGGCCCGACGTAGAACTGGATGACCAGGCTCTCCTTGAGCGAGTAGCGCTGGGCCCCGTCCTGGGGGTACTCCATGCGCGGCGCGAAGGGCGGGAACAAGCCAAAGGCGAACATGGTGTTCTTGAGCCCAAAGTTATGCGACACGGCGAAGGCCGGGATGTGCATCGCCGGGCTGGTGTTGTTGACCGTGTCGTAGGTCGTGGGCGTGAGCTGGGTGGTGGCCGCGTAGTCGCCGTCCGGCTTGCGATCAAAGACGTACTGCTCGTCGGCGGCGCGGGTGAAGTCCACGCTCTGCCAGACCATGCTGTGGTTGACGTAGGCCTGGGGGCGGCCGAGGCGCACGAGGCCGGCGGGGTTGTAGTACTGCGCGCTGAGATCATCGACCCCGGCGATGTTGGCGCCGCCGCGGGCCATGCCGCGGGTGCCCACGTCGGTGAAGTAGTAGCCGCTGGCCTGGGCGGCGCCGCTCGACAGGGCGAGCCCCAGCGAGGCGAGCGCCAGGGCGGCGCGGCGGACCGACGGGGGGCAGACGGGGGAGCGGCGGGCGGGCGGGCGGGCGTGGTCCAAGGGGCCTCCTCTCTGGCGTTGGCCCGTTTATAGCAGCCGCGCGGAACAAAGGTGCGCGCCCGCGAAGCGCCGACCGCCGGAGCCCCCATGCGCGTCGTCAGCCTCACCTGCAGCCACACCGAGCTCATCGACGCCCTCGGCCAGAATCACCTGCTGGTGGGCGTGGACGACCACAGCGACCACCCCGCCGCGGCGCTGGTCGGCCTGCCCCGCCTGGGCCGCGACCTCGACATCGACGCCGACAAGGTCGCCGCCCTGCGCCCGGATCTGGTGCTCGCGAGCCTGACGGTGCCGGGCCACGAGAAGGTGGTGGCGCGCCTCGCCGAGCGCAAGCTCAACCTGCTCGTCACCTCGCCCAAGACCGGCGCCGACGTGGCCCGGGATCTGCGGTGGCTCGGCGGCCTGCTCGGCGTGCCCGCGCGCGGCGAGGCGGCGGCCCGCGCCTTGGAGGACGCGCTGAAGCCCGATCCCGAGGCCCACCGCGGCCCCCGGGTGCTCATCGAGTGGTGGCCGCGCCCCTGCATCGCCGCCGGCCGCCTGAGCTGGGTGAACGAAGTGCTGGCCGCCGCCGGCTGCCAAAACGCCGCCGCAGACGCCATCCCCATCGAGAGCCGGGCGCTGAGCGACGAAGAGGTGCAGGCGCTCGCGCCCGAGGTCCTGGCCCTGAGCTGGTGTGGGGTGGCCGAGGGCAAGGTCGACCCGGCCAGGGTCTACCGCCGGGCCGGCTGGGCGGGGGTGCCAGCCGTCGAAGATCGGCGCGTGGGCGTCATCTCCGAGGCCTTCTTGGGCCGCCCGGGGCCGCGGCTGGCCGAGGGCGTGCGCTTGCTGCGGGCCCTGGCCTTCCCCGAAAAGCCCGTGCAGCACGCCGAGCACGGATAGCGCGCGGCCGCGCCCCGCCGAGCGCCGGCGCCTACAGCGGCCGGAAGAACGACAGCGAGCGGCCGTTGAGCGGCTGCACCGGCCGGTAGTTGAAGTCGTAGACCCCGAGGAAGGCCTCCATGTCGGCGGGGGGCAGCGACAGGACCGCGCTCGCGATGAAGAACTGCACGCCCTCGGTGCAGGGCGGGGTGGTCAAAGAGCCGCCGTAGCTGAGGATGCCGCCGTCGAACAGCCCGGGGAAGGCCGCCCCGAGGTCCAGCTCGGCGTCGAGGGAGGTGGGGGTCTCGTCCTCGGGCAGGCCCAGCGCGTCGTAGAAGTGCAGGCCGCCGTCGGGCGAGAAGAGGTCCGTCGCGGCGTCGTCCGGCCCGGCCACCTGCCCGAAGGCCGCGACCACCAGCAAGCGGGTGGGATCAGCGAGATCGGCGTGGACGAAGTGCACCTCCATGTCGAAGTGCTCGCCCTCGACCGTGTGCTCGCTCATGCCGTGGAAGTGGAGCTGCTCCAGGCCGTAGGTGCGGCCGCCGTACTCGATGGAGCTGCCGAGCTCGACGTTGTAGCGGATGTAGTAGCCCGAGTTGTAGGCGAGCAGCGCGGTGGGGCCCCAGGACAGGGTGGGGGCGGTGGTGGTGCTGGGCACGATGTCGTCGCGACGGATGTCGATGGGCGACTGGGCTTCGCCTTCGCCGCAGGCCGCCCACTCTTCGCTCAGATCCCCCCAATGTTCGGGGCCCGTCTCGCCCTCGTAGCTCCACACCGGCTCGGCGGGCTCCCCTCCGGTGTCCGCGCCGTCGGAGCTGCCATCGGAGCTGCCGTCCGCGGTGCCGTCATCCGCGCCAGCGTCGGAAGCGCCGTCCGTCGCGCCATCTTCGCCGCCATCGGCGCCGCTGTCCGACGCGGCCTCGCCTTTGTCCTCCGCCTCGCAGCCCGTCAGGGCGACGAGCGGGAGCCCGAGGGCGAACAGGAGCGTCGAAAAAGGCAACGAAAAAGGCAACGGGAAGGGCGACAAGCGCAGCGACATGGACACCTCGATGGGTTCTTGCGTTGGATCAGCCGACCCGCGCGTTGCAGATCCCACAGAAGCGGGGATCGCCGCGGTACACGCTCATCCGGGCCTGGTAGCAGCCCTTGTGGAAGGTCTGGCCGCAGCGGTGCACGCAGCTCTGCAGCACATCGGGGCTGACCCCGCCGCCGCAGATGCCGCAGGGCACCATCGGCACCTCGGCCGCCTGCACGTCCACGGCC
>CANHON010000177.1 GCA_947462115.1 Deltaproteobacteria bacterium
ACCAGGCGCTGGAGAAGGTCGACGGCGATCCCACCAAGCTGTCGTGGGAGGTGTACCGCGACACCGTGATCGAGCAGTGCGAGCAGGGCGTGGACTACTTCACCATCCACGCCGGCGTGCTGCTGCGCTTCATCCCGCTCACCGCCGACCGCCTCACCGGCATCGTGTCGCGCGGCGGCAGCATCATGGCGCGCTGGTGCCTCGCGCACCACAAGGAGAACTTCCTCTACACCCACTGGGACGACATCTGCGACATCATGGCCGCCTACGACGTCGCGTTTAGCATCGGCGACGGGCTGCGCCCCGGCTGCATCGCCGACGCCAATGACGAGGCCCAGTTCGGCGAGCTGAAGGTGCAGGGCGAGCTCACCCGCCGCGCCTGGGCCAAGGACGTGCAGGTCATGAACGAGGGCCCGGGCCACGTCCCCATGCACATGATCCGCGAGAACATGCAGAAGCAGCTCGAGTGGTGCGGCGAGGCGCCCTTCTACACGCTGGGGCCGCTCACCACCGACATCGCGCCCGGCTACGACCACATCACCTCGGGCATCGGCGCGGCGATGATCGGCTGGTATGGCACGGCCATGCTCTGCTACGTCACGCCCAAGGAGCACCTCGGGCTGCCCGACAAAGAGGACGTGCGGCAGGGCGTTGTCACCTACAAGCTCGCCGCCCACGCCGCGGACCTCGCCAAGGGGCACCCCGGCGCCCAGCGGCGCGACGACGCGCTGAGCAAGGCCCGGTTCGAGTTCCGCTGGGAGGACCAGTTCGCGCTGGCCCTCGACCCCGAGAAGGCCAAAGAATTCCACGACCAGACGCTGCCGGCCGAAGGCGCCAAGGTCGCCCACTTCTGCTCGATGTGCGGCCCGAAGTTCTGCAGCATGAAGATCACGCAGGACGTGCGGGACGAGGCCGAGCGCCAGCGGGAGGAGGGCATGGCGGCCCAGTCCGAGGCCTTCTTGGAACAGGGCGCCGAGCTCTACCAGCCCGCCTAAGCCGCCAGTCGAATCAACGGCTTAGGAGATCAGCAGCTCGGCCACCCGGCCGCGGCTGCTGGCCCGGCTGTTGATGGCCCGGCCGCACAGCACCGTGCGGTGGTCGAAGCCCCGGCCGTAGAGCTCGCGCACCGGCTCGGTGTCGGAATTGCTGAGCAGCACGTGCACCCCGCGGGCCTTGAGGGCCGCGGCCACGTCGCGCAGGCGCGCTTGGTCGTGCAGGGTGAAGCCGTCGGCGGTGTACTTGGTGAAGTCGGCCGTGCCGCTGGCCGGGACGTAGGGCGGGTCGAAGTAGACGAAGTCGCCCGGAAGCGCTCGGTCGAGTACCCCGTCAAAGCCGCTGTGCTCGATGTGGGCGCCGCGCAGGGCCCGGCTGGCGGCCCGCAGGCCCTCGGGGTCGCAGATCTGCGGGTCGGCGTAGCGGCCCACCGGCACGTTGAAGCCGCCCTTGCGGTTGACCCGATAGAGCCCGTTGTAGGCCGTCTTGTTCAGGTAGATGAACCAAGCGGCCACGTCGGAGTCGTCGGAGAAGGCGTCCACGTCGATGGCGCGCACCGCGTAGAACTGCTCCTCGGTGTGGGCCTCAGCGTAGTCCCGCAGGCGGAGGATGAGCCCCTCGACGTCGCTCTGGACGGCGCGCCAGGTGCGGACGAGGCGGATGTTGGCGTCCGAGAGCGTGGCCCACTGGCCCGGACGGGCGATGCGGCCAGCGAGGCCAAAGAACAGCGCGCCGCCGCCGACGAAGGGCTCGTGGTAGCGCCGAAAGCCCGGCGGGACCCCCTCGAGCAGCTCCTCCAGCAGCCGTCGTTTGCCGCCGGCCCACTTGACGAAGGGGCGGGAGTCGACCGGATCACCGGCGGGCGAGAGGGCGGGGTGAGAGAGCTGGGCCGCGGGGGCGGCGCCGTCGAGGGCGCGGAGGGCGCGGAGGCGGGGTGCGGGCATGGAGGGTCCGGGCGCAGGGCGGGCATCGGCGGGTCGGGAGGGGTTGACATGCCAACCCTACTGCTCGATTCCGTCTAAGGCCAGCCCTGACAACATCGACCTGCAGCAGATCTTCGCCGATCCGTGGAACGCGAGCCGCGCGCTGGGGAACAAGGGGCCGAGCGCGCCTATGGCTCGCCCGCTCTCGACGACCGCGCGTGTTCCCCGCCCAAAGACGGCCATGGAACATCGGCCCGACGGAGGCGCTCGGCGGGGGGCGCGCGGGCCAGCCCCCGATCGATCGGGGGGCGCGGGGGGGGCGCCAGCGGGCCCGGCCGGCGGCCGAAGGCCGGTCGCCGCAGGCGACGGAGCCGCCCCGGCCGAGACCGCGGCTCGGCCGGGCCCCGGCGGCGACCCGGCAGGGCGCGCGGCCCCGATCGGCGCGCAGCGGCGGGCGGGGCGGCGCTCGACTGGGGCTCAGCGGCTCAGCATACCCTCTGGCACGTCAATCCCAGTCAGCGAGGCCCGGCTTGAGCAAGGCGAGGTCGATGCGGGTGTTGAGCGCCCCGAAGACCAAGAAGGCGGCGAGGCAGTCGGCCTCGCGCACCCAGCGGGGCGCCACAACGGGCGGAACAATCCAGCCCGCTGTGAACAGCGGGTCGAGGGCCACGGCGTCGCCGGGGGTGAGGCGGCCGCAGAACAGGCGCAGGGGCATCTCTTTGCGGCCCTCCCGCGCCGCGGCCAACAAGAAGCCGTGCGCCTGCCACAGCCCCCGGACATAGGCCAGGTCCTTGGCGAAGATCCCGCAGCAAACTCCGTTTTGGCGCGATGCGTCGCCGCCGCGGAGCACGCGCTGGGCGCTGGCGAAGCTGTCGGCGGGGGACTGGCCGCCGCCCAAAAACAGCCGGTAGACGTCCATGAAGTCAGCGCCGTCCAAGGCGGCCTGCACGGCGAGCACGCGCAGGGCGACGCGGCGCAGGCGGCGCAGGTCCATGGTGTCGGTGATGAGCTCGGCGAGGGTGGCGAGGCCCTCTTGGATGGCGGTGGTGCGGGGCACCGCGAGGCCAAGCGCGCTCAGAACCGGCTGCCCGGCGCCATTTCGACGGGTCGCTGCGTGGACCAGCGCCTCGTGGTGCAGGAGCTGGCGGAGCTGCAGCTCGGAGAAGCGCGCGTCGGCCCGCAGCCGCACCCGGCGGGAGCCGGCGCTCGCGAGGCTGGTGAGCTCGGGGTCCAGCTCGACCGGCAGCGGCGGATCGGTGAACCACGGGTCGAGCCAGCCCTGCAGGCGCTCGCGGGCGGCCTCGGCGTCGAGGGAGGGCTCGGGATCGTCGTGCTGCAGCCGATCGGTGGCCTCCATGACGTGCTGGGCGGCCTCGAGGATGGTGGGCGCGCCGGGGTGCAGCGGATCGGTGGGGCGGCCGTAGAGGGCCAAGGAGCGCTCGGTAAATTCCGGGCTCCCGAGGCTGTCGAGCAGCTCCACCACGTCTTGGAGGCTGCCCACCGTGCGCCGCAAGAAGCCGACCCCGGGCCCGGCGCCGTCGAGGGCGGCGGCGGCGGCGGCGAGGCGGGCGCGATCCTCGGCCACGTCGGGGCGCGGCACCTGGTGGGCCGGCGGGGCGGGCTCGGCCAAGAAGCTGCGCTCGACCTCGGCGGGCCAGTCGAGCTCGCCGAGCAGGAGCACGCCTTTGGCGGCGGCGACGACGTCTCGGTCTTGGGCGATCAGCCGCTCGCGGTCCTCGCTGGGCGGCCCCCCGCTCAAGGCACCACCAGGTCCCAGGTGATGAGGCAGGTCTTCTCCCGGAGCTCGTCGGCGAAGCTCCAGCGCACATAGACCTTCTCGCCGCGCCAGACCTGCGAGCCATCGGCCTCGGGCGAGGGCAGGCCGTAGGCCAAGCCCAGCTCATAGCCCGCCTCGATACAGCCTTTTCGGTCAAGCTCCCGGCTGCGGTACTCGATCCGACGCAGCACCTCCCGCCGATCGAAGCCGAGGGTGATGGCGAAGCGTTTGCCAAACAGGCTCACCGGGGCCCGCGGCTTGGTGTACATGCGCAGCTGGGTGCCATCTTCGCGGTACAGGGTGGTGGGGCTGTCGAGCAGGCCAAACTTGCTGCGCGGGGCGCCGAGCTTGGCCTGTTCGGAGCCCATCGCAGCATCGACCGCGACGGCGATCTCGACGAGCTGCTCGGCGGAGGGCAAGGGGGGCGCGTCCGAACCGCCGCCGCAGCCGAGCGCGGCGAGCAGCGACATCCAGCCCAGCCCCTGGGCCAGCCGCGCTGCGACCCACCTGATCCCCATCCGCCCTCCCACCGCTCGCCTTCGGGGCGCCGCCGACCGAGCCTCGCCCCGCGGATCGGGGCCGCCTCCCCGGGCCGCGTCGGCTATAGCCGCTGCGTGCGCGCTGTGCATTGGCGCCCACGACGCGCTTCGGACCGGAGAGCCGCCCCTTGACCCACCGATGTGTGCTGCGCGGCGGCGGCCCCGCCGAGGCCCACCTGACGGCCGACTGGCTGCGCCGAAACGGCGTCGAGGTGCAGATCCGCGGCGAGGCGCTGCAGGGCTTGTTCGGCCTGCTCCCCTACCGCGACGCCGCCCCGAGCCTGTGGGTGGCCGAGGTCGATGCGGAGCGGGCGCGCGCGCTCATCGAGGCCGCCGCCCAACAAGTGGCCGAGGCGCGGCCCTGGGCCTGTCGCTGCGGCGAGCAGGTGGACGGCCACTTCGGGAGCTGCTGGTCCTGCGGCCGAGACCGGGGATTCTCCCAGGATCAAGCCGGCTAAGTGAGCAGCTCGCCGTGGAAGCTCCACCGACCCGCCGGGAACTCCGGCTGGGCCTCGGCCCACCACGCCGCCCAGGCCCGCCGGTGCGCGACCTGCACCCGGTAGGGCCCTTCAGCGTCGAAGGGCAGGCGGCAGCCGGTGGAGATGACCAGCTCATCGTAGGTGCTGCGCCGCACGAAGGGATCGTCGTTCTCCAGGCGCTCGATGAGCTGGCCTGGGTCCATGAGCTGCCCGTGCCGGTACCGCTGGCCGTCGCGGAAGCGGTCGGCGTTGTGGCCCCACCAGCTCATCCAGCGGCTGCGCAGCATGCTCTCTTCGGGATCTTCGTGGTGACCCGTGATGAGCTCCAGCGCGCCATTGGCCACGGCCTGCCGGCTGCGGTCCCGGTCGCGCCCGCCGAGCAGCTCGAGCAAGCGAGGGACGGCCCGCGGATCGCCGAGGTAGCCGAGGCCCTGCAGCGCGCCGACGCCCGCCGGATCTTCTTGCTCCGCGACCCGGTACAGCAGCAGCAGGTAGCCGGGACCGCCGTAGCGGCCGACGATCTCGCCAAGGGTGCGGGGCGCGTTGCGGACCCGAGAGGCGAGGCGCTGGGCCTGTTGATCCACGCCGCGCCACTCGCCGAGCAGCAGCAGCGCGGTGCTGGTCTCTCCGGCGAGCTGGGGGTCGTCGATCACGGTGAGCAGATCGTCCACCACGTCAACGTCGCCGATCCGACCCAGGGCCACGATGGCGGCCCGCTTCACCACCTTGTTGGCCCGGCCGGTCACGAGCTTGCGGAGCAGAGGCACGGCGCTCTGCTCGCGCCGCCAGCCCAAGACCTCGACGGCCGCCGAGACGCCGGAGGGGTCGGGGTGTTTGGTGACGGCCTCCAGCAGGCCATCGACCATGGCGGCGTTGGGGCTGCGGGCCATGGCGGCCACGAGGGCGCGCCCAGCGGGGCCATCCGGCTGCATGGCGAGGAGCTGGTGCAGGAGCACCTCGGCCGCCTCGTAGGAGCGGTGGCCGGCGAGCAGGTCGGCGGCGGCCACGTAGCGGGCGAGGTTGGGGTCGCTGCTGCGGGGCACGCTGTTGTCGAGCAGGCGGGCGCCGTGCTCCAGGTGCACCGCCAGGGTGCCCACCACCCGCACATCGCAGGCGGCGACGGCCATGCGGTGCGCGCCGAGGCGGCGCTCGGGCCGGTCGGCGTCGGCGCGGGTGAGGGGCGGCCGGGCGCGCTGGGCGTTGACCCGGTCGCGGGCGTGGTCGGCGGCGCGCTCCAGGTGCCACTCGACGCTCCGGCCGGGATCTCCGGCGATGGCGTCAGCCGCGGCCACCCCAGCGGCGAGGTCGGCGGCCTTGAACAAGGACCGGGCGTCGTCGGCCGCGCCAGCCTCGCCCAGGGCCGCGAGGCGGAGCAGGGCCCAGGCCTGGCGGATCGGGAGGCCGAGGTCGCGGAAGCCATCGGCGGCGCGGCCATAGTCGACGCGGGCGCGCGCCTCATCGCCGGTCATGCGGAACAGGTCGCCGCGGCGCAGCAGCACGCGCAGCAGCAGCTCGGGCTCCCCTTCGGCGAGGAGGCGGGCGTGGCGGTACCAGGCCTCGGCGTTGGGCCCATCGCCCTGCTGCCGCGCGAGATCACCGGCCACGAGGGCGTACTGGCCCTTGAGCTCGGTGTCGCCGAGGGCCTCCACCGCGCTCTGGGCGCCAGTGAGCACAGCGGCGGCGGCCTCGAGGCGGTCCTTCATGCGGTGCCGCTCGGCCAGCAGCACCTGGGCCTCGGCCCGGGCCACGGGGTCGGGGCTGGGCTCGCCGCGGCGCTTGGGGTTGAGCTCGGCGAGGGCCTCGTCCAAGATCTCCTCGGCCCAGGGCTCTTGGCGGAGCACCGCGAGGCGCCCGAGCAGCACCGCGGCCCGGCCCCCGACCGCGCCGGCCTGATCGCGCAGGCGGCGCAGGCGGCGCTCGGCCTCGTCGTGCAAGCCGAGGTCGATGAGCAGCGCGACCAGCTGCAGCGTGGCCTCGGCGGCCTCGGGCGGGTGGGAGAAGCCCAAGGCCCGGTCGAGGAAGGACTGCAGGCCGCGCTGGGCGGCTTGGCGATCGCCCCGTCGGGCCTGGGCGCGCGCGAGGGCCTGGGCGGCCGCCTCGACGATCGCCCCTTCGCCCGCGGTGCAGCAGTCGCGCACGTTCTCGGAGAGGAAGGCCTGCAGCTCCTGCTCCCAGGCGGGGTCGCTCAGGTCGAGCAAGGACTCCAGATCGGTGACCAGGGCGGCGCCGGGCATCGACTCCTCGGGCCAGGGCCGGGGGAGATGCAGGCCGCGGAGGGCGAGCAAAATAGCGTCGCGCGCGGCGGCCTCATCGACGCTGCGGAGGGCGGCGCCGAGGCGGGCCAGGGCCGGCACATGATCGGGCTGCAGCTCGATGGCGCGGCGGAGCAGGGCGCGGGCCCGCGGCTCGTCGCCGGCGCGCTGGGCCCGATCGGCGTCGAGCACCAGGAGGTGAACGCTGTCGGGGTCGGCCAACAGGCGGGCGCTGAGCTGGGCGTCGGGTTCGCGGAGGTTCTCGTCGAGGATGCGGACCGTGGCGCTCAGCCAGCGCTCAAAGTGGCCGTGCAGCGGCAAGAACCGGGCGGCCTCGCGTCCCTGGGCCAGCACCCAGCGGCCGTAGCTCGCGCGATCGCCGTGGAGGGCGAAGGCCCAGCGGTCCTCGGGGCCGGGGCCGTCGGCGAACAAGATCACGTCCGGCACATCATTGGCGACGGGGGCCAGCTCAGCGGCGGCCCGGACCTGCAGGGCCCCGCGGAACAGCGAGGCGCCGTTCCAGCGCTCCAAGAAGCGCCGCAGGTCAGCCGGAAGATCACGACCGAGGGCCGCGACCGCGTGGCCCAGCGACTCGCCGCTGGAGGGATCGGCGAGGTGGTGCACATCGCTGCGGTAGCGATCCAGCACCCGCAGCACCGGATGGAAAGGATCGGGCCCGAGCTCGGGCGGAAGGTCGCTGCGCGAGGGGGAGCTTGCGGGCGGCATGGAGACCTCTGGCGATCGTTCTCGGGCTTCATCCGGCCATCTGCGAGGACCACTTCGCGCGGACCCGATCGCGGCTGGCCACCAGCCCCGGTCGCCGACCGTAGCACCGTTGACGCAGCAAGGGAAGGCGCTCGACTTCACCTGAGGCGCAGCCCCGCTCTCCCGCACAGCTCCGCGAACAGCTCCGCGAACAGCTCCGCGAACAGCCGCATCCAGAGCGGCCCGATCGCGGCCGCCCCGGCCGAGCCCCGCTGGCGTATAGTCAGCGCCGGCCGCCGCCCGACCCACGCCGCCGAGCGGGGGCGCCCACCGGAGCACCCATGTCCGCCCGTCTCCTCCGCCCAAGCTTCGTCGCCGCGCTGGCCTTGGCCGCCGCCTGCAGCTCCGATCTCTCGGTCACCGAAAAGGCGAACTGCGACGGCGCCCTGCAGGCCGAAGAGGACGTCGTAGACGCTCCTTTCGACGCGGACGGCGATGGGTTTTTCGACGGCAACAACCCCGACTGCCTGCTCACCTACGCGGCGGACCGCCTCGACTGCGACGACCGGGACCCCGAGGTGCACCCCGGCGCCGAAGAGGTGCCCTGCAACGGCGCAGACGACGACTGCGACCCCGCCACCGAGGACATCATCGACCTCGACGGCGACGGCTTTGACTCCTGCGAGGACTGCCTCGACACCGATCGCCTCGTCAACCCGGTGGCCATCGAGCGCGTCTGCAACAGCCTCGACGACGACTGCGACCCCTACTCGCCCGACGAGGTCGACATCGACGCCGATGGCTACGGCAACTGCAGCGACTGCGACGACAACACCGCCCAGCGCAGCCCCGGCAACGTCGAGCTCGACTGCAACGACATCGACGACGACTGCGACCCGGCCACCCTCGACGGGGAGGACCTCGACCTCGACGGCGTGAGCGCCTGCACCGACTGCAACGACACCGACGCCAACGTGCGGCCGGGCCTGTCGGAGCTGTGCGACGACGGCGTGGACAACAACTGCAACGGCGAGATCGACGAGGCCTGCGAGCTCGACCGCACCGGGGTCTACTTCCTCGACGTGCCCACCCGCTACTCCTGCACCTTCGGCCTCGTGAGCGTGAACGTCAGCAGCTTCCGGGTGACCGACGCCTACCCCACCCTCACCGTGGCCAGCGGCACCCAGCCCGGCACGATGGTCGGCAACTACTCGACGGCGACGGCCTTCTCGGTGAGCAACTTCCTCGGCGGCACCTGCGACGAGGAGTACATCCTGGTCGGTGACTTCGACTCCGACGACTCGTTCACCGGCACGCTCACCGCCACCTTCACCGAGAACTTCGCCGGCGCCTGCTACGACTGCACCGACCAGCGCTGGAGCGTCACGGGCCGTCGATGATGCGCACCTCCCGCCGCTGC
>CANHON010000178.1 GCA_947462115.1 Deltaproteobacteria bacterium
CTCGCTGAACGGGCTGCGGGGCCGGCGGCGCCGGTGGGGTGCTCATGGGGGCCTGCCTCCGACCCCGGGGACGGATCGACGCCCGCCGGGCCTGAGGCTCCGGGCCGCGTCGTGGAGCCGATCGCACATGTTCCACGGGGGAACCTGCTCGAGAGCAGCGTACAGCGCGCCAATCCCAAAGGAGAGCGCGCGGAACGAGCGACGGCCAGCGCCAGCGCCAAGAACGCGACAGCGCGAACACGTCCGCCGGAGCTGCACGGCGCCAAAAAGAACACACCCCAGCCGAAGCTGGGGTGCGAAGTGCGGGCAGGAGGAGTCGAACCCCCAACCTTCGGATCCGTAGTCCGACGCTCTGTCCAATTGAGCTATGCCCGCAGAGGCCTCTCCCCCCTACTCCGCCGAAGCGCTGCAGGGGTCATCGTTCGCTCACCCGGGAGAGGGACCGGGGAGCAAGGTGGTGCGGGCAGGAGGAGTCGAACCCCCAACCTTCGGATCCGTAGTCCGACGCTCTGTCCAATTGAGCTATGCCCGCAAAGTGCACGATGAAAGCGAGAAAGATGAAGCTGATGGGATGGCGGAGACGGAGGGATTCGAACCCTCGGTAAGCTTTTTGAACCTACACACGATTAGCAATCGCGCTCCTTCGGCCACTCGGACACGTCTCCACAATCAAATCAGCTTTGAAAGAAGGCGGAGGCGGTGGGATTCGAACCCACGGTCCCTCTCGGGACGGCGGTTTTCAAGACCGCTGCCTTCAACCGCTCGGCCACACCTCCAGGCGAGCCTGCGCCCGTTGGTGCTGGCGCCGAGCTGCGTCGCCGCAGCGTTGGCACCCGACCGGCGGGAACGGACGCCCTTTAGCGTGCGGCGTCCGCTTCGGCAAGGCAAATCTGCCGAGCTGACCCCTGTCGCCAAAGAATCATCGAGAACACCGTCTAAGACGTCAAGTTCGAAGGGTCTGATCCAGAGGTGCCGCCGCCCTCGGCGGGCTCTTCGGGCGCGCCCTCGGCGGCCTCGGCCGGCAGCGCCGACCACTCGGCCCACCAGCGGCGCAGCTCGGCCCCCGCCGCGTCGGCCACCGCCCGCAGCCGAGGGCAAGGCGTGACGTGGTCGGCCAGGCGGGTGACCAGCTCGCTCCCCATGCCGCAGGGGTTCACCTGGCGGAAGTAGCCGAGGTCCACGTCAATGTTGATCGAGAAGCCGTGCCAGGTGACCCAGCGCCGCGCCGCCACGCCGATGGCGGCGATCTTTTGGCCGCCCACCCACACGCCGGTGTTGCGGGGATCGGACCCGCCCTCCACGCCGAAGCGGCCGATCACCCGGGTGCAGATGCCCTCCAGCGCCCGCAAGTAGGCGCGCAGGTCCTGGCGGTGCGGCGGGAGGGCCAGCACCGGGTAGCCGACCAGCTGCCCCGGCCCGTGGAAGGTGACGTCGCCGCCGCGCTCCACCTCGATCACCGGGGTGTCGCCGGTCTGGAGCAGGTTGTCGCGGGCGCCGCGGCTGCGGCCGAGGGTGTAGACCGGCTCGTGCTCGCACAGGAGCACCGTGTCGGGCGCCTCCCCGGCGATGCGGGCCTCGAGCAAGGCCTGCATGCGGGCGTAGACCTCGGGGTAGGGCTGCCGCCCCAGCCACTCCACGCGGAGGCGCGTGGGGGGCCCAGCGGCCGCGCGCGCCACGGTGTCCGGTTCTGCTTCGCTCATCCCGCCTCCTGCGCGCCCGGCGCGCGCCACCGCCTATCGCTCCAAGGCGCGCTGTCCGCCGCGCGGCCCGCCGCCGATGTCCGCCGGATTGCAAAGCTTTGTCGGCGCGACCGGATCAACGGCCCGCAGGGCGGACCCCCGGTGCGATGATGGGCCGACCGCACAGGGCTGAGCGTGGCCAGCCCGACGCAGGGGTGGGCGATGTTGAGCAGCGAGGCCTTGATGATCGGAGAGCTCCCCGGGCGGATCGGCCGCTACGAGATCGAGCGCAGGCTCGGCGCCGGGGGCATGGCGCTCACCTACCGCTGCCGTTTGGCGGGCATCGGGGGCTTCTCCAAGCGCGTCGTGGTCAAGATCCTGCACCCCGACCACGTGGGGGAGTCGTCCTACGTCGGCATGTTCTTGGATGAAGCCCGGCTCTCGGCCCGGCTCCACCACGTCAACGTCGCCCAGGTCTACGAGGTCGGCGACGATCACGGCGTGCCCTACATGGTCATGGAGCTGGTGGACGGCAGCAACCTCGCCGAGATCACCCGCCTGCTCGGCCGGGGCCAGCGCCCCTGGGGCCACATCGCCTGGCTGTTCGCGGGCATCTGCCGCGGCCTCGGCCACGCCCACAGCCTCAAGGACGACGCCGGAAAGCCGCTCGGCATCGTGCACCGCGACGTGAGCCTCGGCAACATCATGATCGGCCGCGACGGCGTGCCCAAGCTCATCGACTTCGGCATCGCCCAGTGGGCGCAGAAGGAGAACGTCACCGAGGTCGGCATGCTCAAGGGCAAGCTGCACTACATGGCGCCCGAGCAGCTCCGTGGCCAGGCGGACCACCGCGCCGACATCTACCAGCTCGGCGTCTGCCTCTACTGGATGACCACCGGCCGGCCGCCCTTCCACGACGCCGACCCCGCCAAGGTCTGGGCCGCCCGCCTCGACGGGGACCTCAAGCGCCCGAGCGCGGTCACGCCCGGCTACCCCCGCGAGCTCGAAGAGATCGTGATCACCGCGCTGGCCGTCGATCCCGCGCGTCGCTGGCAGTCGGCCGACGAGCTCGCCGCCATGCTCGAGGCCTTCACCTACAGCCAGCCCAGCTACGCCACCAACGACGAGGCGGTGGCCCGCTGGGTGCGCGGCATGCTGCCCGGCGAGCTGGACGAGGAGCGGGAGCCCAGCCGCACCGGCCGATCGGAGCGCTCCTTGGGCCAGGTGCTGCACGACAACGGCGCCCGTCCCTCCCCGATCACCGGCGAGGCCCCCGCGCCTTCGGTGCCGCCGCCGACCCCGCCCGCGGCGCCCGCCCCGCCCGACCGCCGCCTCGTCCTCGGCCTGTCGGTGGGCGTCGCCGTCCTGCTGATTACCTTGCTGGGCGTTATTTTCGGCCGAACGGACGAGGGGGATCGGGCGGCGCGCCTCTACCTGCGTGAGGCCGAGGTGCTGCTCGATGAGGGCCGAACCGAGCAGGCCCTCGACATGCTGCAGAACGCAGAGGAGGCGGGAGCAAAAGACCCGGAGGTGGTCGTCGCGATCTCCCGGCTCCGGAGCCGCCTCAATCCCGGACAAAATTGAGCTTCCCCCCCCCGGACCTTTACTAGGTCCCTCCGATTGAGGCTTACCGCGCGGTTGCGTCCGTGATATACCCGTGCAGGTACATGACGCGGCGGCATGGCCGACGGAGGGAATGATGAAGTGGAGCAACCTGATCGCACGAGTGGCTGAGCGCTCGGGCGTACCTCGCAAAGACACCCAAAAGGTCCTCACCGCGCTCGTCCACGAGACGCTTGAGGCCCTCACCAACGACGACGCGGTGCTGATCCGCGGCCTCGGCACCTTTGAGACCCGCTGGCGCGCCCACCGCGTGCTCCGCTCGGTGTCTTCGGGCGAGGCGATCCGGCTCGATGGCCGCTACGTGCCGCGCTTCAAGCCGTCCACGCGGCTCCGGCGCATCCTCGCGGCGCAGACCCCCCAGCTCTGGCAGGACCCGGCTCACCAGGCCGCCCTTGACGTGGCGGAGGGCCTTTTCAAGGGCCTCAAGAGCGCCGTGGCGCCCCGCGAGATCGAGGGCGACGAGGAGCTGAGCGACATCGACCAGCTCGCCGCCACCACCTGGGGCGCGGCTTGGGCTGCGGCTCGGCAGGAGTACATCTCCAAGGTGCCCGCCGACATCCGCGACCAGCGCGACTACCTCACGGTCGTCGTCCGCAAGGCGTGGGCCCTGGCCGGCAGCGCCAACTGAGCCACGATCGGGCGCGGCCCTGGTGACCCCGGTCATCAGGGCCGTCTTCTTTGGGGCGGCGCGCTGTGGCCGTGCCGCCCGCCGCCCCGCCCGCTACAAGGGCGACGAGGAACCATGTCCAGGCCCCCCGCGCTCGCGCTCCCCACCCAGACCGTCCGGCTTGAGCTTCGCCGCGAGGCCCAGCAGCCGCCGTGCTGGTCGGTCCGCTTTGAGCTGAGCGCCGGCATGGCGTGGCTCCGGCTGCCCGGCGGGTGGAGCCGCACCGCCGAGTCGGCCGCCCGCAGCGGCGCCGCCAGCGGCCTGCGCGCCGCCGAGCTCGCCCAGGTCGATCTGATGCTCCGCCACGAGGCCGGCTCCTGGGCGCCCTGGCGCGTGATCGAGGGCATCGACCCCATGTCCTTGCCCATCGGCCGGTGGGTGACCCTCGAGCCCACCACCGAGGCCGACCGCCAAGACGCCCTCTTTGAAGAGCTGGTCGTCATTGACGGCATGGAGGACCCCGACGACTGGTCCGAAGAGATGGGCGAGCTCGAGGAGTCCATCACCGAGCTCGGCCGGCCGGATCTGCCCCCGGCGCCCGGCGACGCCGCCGCACCGGAGGCCCCGGCCAGCCTCGTGCGCTCCTTGGTCTTGCGGATCCGCCAGCAGGAGCGCTTGATCACCCAGCTCAAAGAGCAGGTCATCCGCCTCGGCGCCGTGCCCGTCGGCGACTAAAATACCCACCGGGAGCCCACTTTGCCCCTCCCGCTCCGCCTCGCTGCCTGGGCCGTGGCCGCCCTGCCGGGGCTGGACCGGGCGGAGTGCTTCGGCCCGCCCTTGCCCCCCGCCGCGACCGGGGGCTGCGGCGGCCCCTACTTCGACGACTTCGTCGAGACCGAGCACTTCTTGGTGCAGTGGGACGCCGGCACCCTGTCCGGCCCCGAGGTGCTGCGGCTGAGCGAGGCCTTGGAGACGGCCTGGGCGGCCGAGATCGACGCGCTGGGCTGGGCCGAGCCCGCCGGGACCGGGCGCGTGCGGCTGCCGGTGCTCGTGCTCCGGGGCGAAGCGCCGGGCGGCAGCACCAGCACCGAGCGCTGCGACGACCTCGGGATTGACCTGCCGGTCATCGTCCTCAGCGACGCGAGCTTCGACGGCGACCCGCAGTACATCGACAGCCTCGCCGCCCACGAGCTGAACCACGCCTCGCAGCTCGCCTATGGGCAGCTCCACGAGCGGTGGTTCTGGGAGGCCACCGCCACCTGGATGGAGGCGCAGGCGCGGCCCGAGCTCGGGCTGTGGCGCGATCGGGTGCCGGCCTGGGCCACCCGGCCGGAGCTCGGCATGAACGCCTGGGATCGCAGCGGCGATCACCCCGAGATCACCGACCGGAGCTACGGCCTCGCGGTCTTTGTGCACCAGCTCAGCGCCGTCGAGGGCGGCCCCGGGCTCGTGCGGGGCCTGTGGGAGGACACCGCGGGCCAGCCCGGCCAGTTCACGCGCTGGCTGCCCGAGGCCCTCGAGCGCGCGGACCTCTCCGTCGATGACGTGCTGCTGCGCTTTCTGGTCGCCGCCGCCCGCGACGCCCTGCCGATGGTCGAGGGGGAGCTCGGCCTCGAGCTCGAGGCCCAGCTCGACGCCTTGCCGGCGGCGGGCACGCTCGGGGCGCCCCCGCAGAGCCTGGGCATCACCATCATCGAGATCACCGATCTGGACGTTGATCCGGACCCTTACCTGCACCTGCGCCTCTCCCCCGAGGGCCCGGCGGCCGAGCGGTGGATCGGCGCCTTGATCACCGACGACGCGGCGGCGCCGGTGGTGTGGGACGAGCAGGGCCGCGGCCTCGGCGCCCTCCGGCTAGACGGGGCCGACCGGGCTTGGCTCGCCCTGCTCCCCCTCGACAGCGAGGCCCAAGGCCCCGCCTACCCCTGGGCCACGGCGCCGGGCTTCGATCTGCGCTGGGCGCTGTCCCGCAGCGCGGCCGCCGCCCCCGAGCCCTGGCCCGCGGTCGAGATCGCGCCCGCCAAGGACCGGGCCGCGGGGGGCTGCGCCGCTGCGCCCCGGACCAGCGCCGTGGCCCTCGGGCTGGCCGGGGCCGCCGCCCTCCTTCGGCTGGGCGCGCGCCGCCGGATCGGGCCGCCGCCGGGTTAGCGGGCGGGCCGGAGGTCACCATGCGCCCATCGATCCGCTCCACCGCCCGCAGCTTCGCGCTCATCGCCGCCTGCAGCAGCCTCACGCTGTTCTCCGCTTGTAGCAGCTCCGACGCCGCGCCCAAGCGCGCCAAGAACGCCGAGGGCGCCGAGGCCACCAAGGACGCGGAGCCTGCCCCGGCCACCGCCGCCGAGAACAGCGCCGGCTGGGCCCACTACGGCGCCCCCTTCGCCGCCACCCAGACGCTGAGCGCCGCCGCCCTGCTCGCCGACCCCGCCAAGTACGCCGGCCAGACCGTGCAGGTCACCGGCCGGGTGGTCGATGTCTGCTCCAAGGCCGGCTGCTGGATGGTGATGGCCGAGGGCGATCGCAGCATGCGCGTGCTCATGAAGGACCACGGCTTCTCGGTGGACAAGCAGGGCGCGGGCAGCGACTGCAAGGTCGAGGGGGTGGTCGAGGCCAAGGAGATCGACCCGGCCACGGTGCAGCACTTCGCTGAAGAGTCCGCCAAGCCCGAGGCCATGCCCGAGAAGGGCGCCAGCGGCGTCATCTACCAGTTGGTCGCCTCTGGCGTCGAGATGAAGCGGCCGAGCCCGCCGGCCGGCGGCTGAGCCCGGTGACCGCGCAGCCCGCCGACCGCCCCGGCCCGCCCGAAGCGCCCCCGCCGCCCTTCGAGACCGACCTGCCCGCGCCGCTCCCGCTCGTCGATCTGGAGCCCTGGGACGGTGTCCTTGAGCTGCGCGGCCGCGACCAGGGCCTGCTCGTGTGGGGCGGCGCGCCGGCGGCGGAGGGCCCGCCCAGCCTCGGCGATCGGCCGGTGATCGTCCTGCTGCACGGCTTCCTCGATCAGGCCGGCTCCTGGCACGACACCGCCGCGGCGCTCGCGGGCCACGGCGCCGTGGTGCTGGCCCCCGACCACCGGGGCCACGGCCGCAGCGCCTGGGCCGGCCCCGGCCAGCACTACGCCTTCGCCGACTACTTGGCCGACCTGGACGCCATCTTCGACCACTTCGATCTGCGCGGCGCGGTGCTGGTGGGCCACAGCATGGGCGGCACGATGGCGGCCCTCTACGCCAGCCTGCGCCCGGCCCGGGTCGACGCCCTGCTGCTGGTGGACGGCCTCGGGCCCCCTGCCCTGTCGGACGAGGACGCCTACGACACGCTGCTCAGCTTTTTGGACGACCAGCGGGCCCCGCGCGCCCAGGCCATCGGCCGGCCCCTGCCCGATCTCGCGGCGGTCGAGGCGCGGCTCCGCGCGATCCACCCGCTGCGGTCGGCCGCCGCCATCCAGCTCATGGCGCGGCGCGCGGTGGTGCCCGAGCCGACCGGCGGCCACCGCTGGTCCGCCGATCCCATGCACAAGACCCGCTCCGCCGTCGCCTTCGACCTGCGCCGCTTCCGGGTGCACCTGCAGCGGCTGCGCTGCCCGGTCCGCCTCGTGGTCGGGGAGACGGGCTGGTACCCGCAGCTGCCCGGCTTGGGGCGGCGGGAGGCCGAGCTGCCCCGGTGGGTCGGCCGCCACGCCCTGCCCTGCTCGCACCACGTGCCCGCCGAGCTGCCCGGCGCCCTCGCGGCCCTCATCGCCCGAGACTGGCGCCGGCTGATCCCGCCCGACCCGGCGGAGATCAGCGTCGGGTAGACAGTTTTCGCAGGACCCTGGCCTCAGCCTCTTGGCCTTGCTGGGCGGTCATGCCGAGGCGGCGGGCCAGGGCCTCCACCTCGCCGCGGGCGTGGGCGTCGTGGCCGCCCCAGGTCAGCATGCGCTCCATGGCGTTGTCGAGCAGGTAGCCCTGGGCCAGCTTCTTCATCTCTTCGGCGCGCGGGCCGTGCAGGCCGAGGCCCGAGGCGAAGCGCTCCAACAGCTGCTTCTCGCGGCTGTCGAGGTCTTCGTCCAGCAGGGCCATGGCCCAGCCCATCATCAGGGTGGTCTCGCGGACCGGGCCGGGGCTCATGGCGCCGAGCTCGGCGGCGGTGAGGGGCGGGCGGCTGCTCAGCTCGGCCACGGTGCCCACGTCGGCGCTGAGGCAATCACCGAGCCACTCGCCCTCCTCCGCGGCGAGGCGGCCGTCGGCGCGGGCGACCTCGACCAGGACCCGCGCCAAGATCAGCCGATCGTAGGGGTGGGTGGGCGCGTGCTGCTGCAAGCGCAGCTCAAAGCCGCCGACCGCCTCTTGGGCGGCCTTGGAGGACACCCAGCAGCCCCGGCCGGGATCCCAGACAAAATGCCGGGCCAAGCTGGCGAAGGCGAGCTCCGCGCCGCGCTGCTTGTCCGACTGCGACAGGCCGCCGACCTGCACGCCCCGGCTGGCCTCGCTCATCAGCCCGTAGGCGGCGTCGCCGGCCACCCGACCGACGATCCCGTGCCCAAAGGCCGAGCGGATCGCGCTGGAGATGGCGCCCTGGACGCTGTAGAGCAAGCTGCGCTGCACCTGCTGGCCCATGCGGCCGCCGAAGGAGCTGTCCATCGGGAGGTGGGCTTGGCCGCTCACCTCGTCGCCGGTGACCGGGCAGCGGAAGGTCACCCGAACGGTGCGCCCGCTGGCGTCGAGGCGGCTGACCAAGGGCGCGATATAGGCCCATTCCTGATGATCCACGAAGACTCCGTGCCGCCGGTGCGGGCGCGCCGAGGCGCTCAGAAGGTGAAGCCCGAGGGGTCGAGCTCAAGGTACAGCGCGCCGTGATCGTCCACCGCGCCGGCGTCCAGCGTGGTGATGGTGATGCCGCCGAGGTCAAAGCTCAGGGCGCTGCCGAGCAGGTCGCCCACCAAAAGAGGCACAGCGACGCCGATCAAAGTGGACAGGCCCGGCTCCACCTCGGCCGGCGTGGCCGGCAGGCTGGTGGACAGCAAGGTGGCGCTGCTGTCGAGCAGCTCGACGCCGATGAGCGCGCCCTCCTCGCCCGCGGTGACGCCAATGATGGCGTCCACCACCACGGTCATCACCACGTCGTCCGCGCCGTCGCCGTCCTGATCGGTGAGCAGGTCGAGCTCCAGGCCGCCGAGGTGCAGGGCCAAGGCGACCCCAGGCTCC
>CANHON010000179.1 GCA_947462115.1 Deltaproteobacteria bacterium
CAAAAACCGCGGCGCCCGAGAAGACCCGCATGTCCCAGCGGTTCCCATCGCCATAGATGTCGGCGTTTTCATAGACATAGTCGAAGGCATAGCCCTGGTACCGAACCCCCGCCGCGCTCTCGCAGTCGGCGTACCAAAAGACGGAGCCATCGCTCTCGTAGCGGCTTGGGCAGTCGGCGTCGGCGCCCTGCATCGCCTCGAAGTAGCGCTCCAACACCGGCGCCGCATGCAGCGACGGCAAGATGGAGAACACCCGGGCCAAGCCGTCTTCGACGAAGGCGCGGTCGTAGGTGGGCGGCGCTTCGCTCTCGCCGAGCTCGGGGCGGTAGTCGCTGGGCCCTGCCGCAGCGTCGTCTGCGGGGTCAACGACCGGATCAGCGGTCCCCACGTTGTTCTTGTCGCCGCCGCAGGCCAGGAGCCCGAGCAGGGAGAGCGCCGGGGCGCCCACACGCGCTGGAAAGAAGCCCTTGGACACGGTGAACTCCGGGGCGGGCGCGGGGCCCGACCTCCCACAGGGTAGACCGGACGGCGACGGTGGGCAAGCGGTGAGCGGCTGCCCTTGCGGACCCTCCGCGGCGACGGGCGCGGCCGGCGGACAAGCGGGGCGCGCCGGGATAGCTGGCCGGCCGGAGGGTGCCCATGCAGCTCATCGAGACCTGGAAGCGCGCGCAGAACCTTCAGGTCGCCACCATGGCCGAGGGCGCGCTGGTGGGTCGGCTGGATGACTTCTTGTTCGATCTGGAGACCCACCGGATCTACGGCTGGCGCATCAAGGGGAGCGGGGTCTTCGGCAAAGCCGGCGGGGTCCGCGTGGAGGACGTGCTCCTCATCGGGCGCGATCTGGCGATCGTCCGCTCGGAGGCCGCGATCGAGTGGGCCGCGGCCCGGAGCAACGCGCTGGAGGGGCGGGCCTGGGCCAGCGTCTACCGCGGCACGCAGGCGATCACCCGGCGCGGCGGCGCGCTCGGCGCCGTCATCGACTTCGTGATTGACCGCAGCGGCGACCAAGTCACCGGGCTGCTGCTGCAAGGCGGCGGCCTTCTGCCCCTGGACGGGCGCACCAACACCGGCGCGGCGGCGGTGATCGCCGAGACCGCCGAGGTGCTCGTGAGCATCGCCGGCCCGGACGGCGACGACCGCACCGACTGGTGGGTGCGCCTCAAGGATGCCGTCGGGGTCAAGCCGACCCGGCAGGCCCTCGGCGGCGAGGCCATCGACGGCGAGCTCGTCAGCGACGACCCCACCGAGCCCGAGGGCGGCTGAGCGCTGCAGCGGCGCGGCAGGTGCACCGTCCGGAGGGGCGACCCGCCGCGCAGCCCGAGGCTCAGAAGTTGATGACCTCGGCGTGATCCCCGGCAGGTTTGAGGGGGATGAGGACGCGGGCCCCCTCCGGCTCGTAGAGCGCGACGTAGCGCGCGTAGTTCCCCGAGACCTTCTTCACGTAGTCGCGCGTCTCGTCGTATTGCATCTGTTCGACAAGGGCGTCCAGGTCAATCTTCCCCACCAAGGGGCGGTACCACCGGGAGACGTTGTGCGGTCCGCCGTTGTAGCTGGCCACCGCCAATGGAAAGACCCCATCGAAGCGGTCGAGCAGCTTGGAGAAGTAGAAGATGCCATAGCGCAGGTTCACGGCTGGATCTTCGAGGTCACGGGGGGAGTACCGCTGTTCGCCGAGCATGGCGGCCACCCGCGCGCCAGTCCGCGGCATCACCTGAACGAGGCCGATCGCGCCCACGGGCGACAGCGCGGTGTTTCGGTAGGTGCTCTCCTGCCGCATCAGGCCGAGCATGACGTAGGGGTCGACGTTGAAGGCCTGCGCGTGCGCCCAGATCTCGTCGGCCCGGACGATGGGCCAGCCGAGGCGCTGCACGGCGCGCTGCTCCGCTGCGCTCGCCTCGGGGCCCGCGCTCAGGCCCGAGCAGGTGCGGGCCACATGGTAATGATCGCGCGAGAACAGCACGTAGGGGCGCCAATCCGAGGCCGACATCCGCAGGCGGGCGATGGCCTGGCGCTTGGGGTCCTCGCCCGCCCCTTTGGTCGTCACGTCGAGCCACTCTTCGTAGGCGGCGAAGGTGAGCCGGGCCGACTCGGTGGTGAGCCCGGCGCGGGCCAGGTCGAAGGCCGCCGGGAGATCGGGCCAGATCGCCTTGTTGTTCTCGGCGAAGCGGGAGAGCTCGGCGCCGGCGCTCCGCGGGTCGTAGTACCGACAGGCGCCATAGCCGTCCGGCAAGCTGGGGCCCGGCTCACCGAGATTGACGTGCTGGAAGCCAACCCCTGCCTCGCGGGGGGCCTGCGGCGCCGCGGCGAGGGCCACTTGAGGCGGGGCGCGCACCGCCGACCACTGGAGCGCCGAGAGGTCCTTGCGCGGGCCGACCTCCAGGAGAACGGGCTGCAGCACGCCCTGATCGTCGGCGACAGGGACGGCTGCGGCGAAGGGGACCAGCGCGACGCGGGCGCTCGGCTGCACCGCCGTCGGGAGTGAGAGGGTTGGTCGCGCCGAGCCATGCCAGCGCCCGTCCCGCTCCCGCCAGTCGGCGCCTGGCTTGGCTGAGCGGTCGGCGTCCAACAGAAGCCCGTACCATCCCGTGCGATCGCCCTCGCGGGCGCACTTTTGATCGGCGGCCGCGCCCTCGGCGTCGCCCACCAAGGCCTTGGCTTTGGCCCGCCAGTAGCAGTCTCGGGCGCTGGTCTCGCGGCCGGTCGGGCTCAGCTCTTCAAAGCGGGCCAGCGCGCCCGGCCCGTCGCCGGCCTGGAGCAGGGCAAAAGCGCTATAAAACAACGCAGTACGGCCGCCCCCGCCGCGCTTGCTGAGGCTCAGCCAGCGCTCGGCGGCGTCTGCATACTCGCCGGCGTGCAAGGCGCCCCACGCGAGGTCGGTGGCTGCCCCACGGAAGGCGGGGGTCCCGGGGTGCTCCTTCTCAGCCCGCCGCACCCACTCCATCGCCTTGGGCCACTCGCCAAAACGCCCGTAGGTCTTGAAGATCTGGTAGGCCAGCGCGCCAGAGGGCGCCGCCTCGTACTTGGCGATCTGCGCCGCGACGTAGACGTCGTATTGGCGGGTCGCCCAAGCGAAGGACTCCTCTTGGCTGCGGACCCAGGCCAGGACCTCCGCGGCCTCCTCGGCGCTCATCCCAACCGGCGGCTCGGCGGCGGAGCGCTCCGAGAGCTCGGAGAACAGCGCCCAGGCCTCGTCAAAACGCCCTGACCGACGCAACGCGCCGGCCCGACGCATCTGCGAGCGCGCGTCGGTGGGCATCGCAGCGGGGATCCCGCGGGCGGCGAGGGCGGCGAGCTCGGCTTGAACCGCGAGGTCGGTGGAGGGATAGCTGTGGCTAAAGGCTAGCTCTTGCAGGCGCTTCGCGGCCTCGGCCGGCGCGGTCTTGACGTAGGCCAAGGCGATGTTGAGCTGGATCTCCTCCTGCCGTGGCGAGTCGGGGTGGTCCGCGAGGTAGGTCTGGTAGGCCCCGGCCGCCGCGCCGCGGTTCCCGGCCGCGCTCCAGGCGTCCCCCATCAGCAGCGTGCATTCGTCGACGTGCGCGCCCTCGGGCCACGTTCGTTTGTAGGTTGCACAAGTGTTGGCGGCGCTGGCGTATCGGCCGCGCGCGAGGTCCGCCTCGGCCTCAAACCAGGCGCCGTAGGGGGCCAGCGGCCCTCCGGTGCGCCGGACCGCGTAAAAGTGCTGGCTGGCGAGGTTGTGGTGCCCGAGCTCGGCGTGGGCCCGGCCCAAGACCAGCAGAGCCGCGGCCCGCTCCCGGCCCTTCGGGCCGTTCTTGGCCGCCAACCACGGCTCCAGCACCGTAACCACGCCGGCGGGATCCCCGGCCTCCCACCGCTGACGCGCGACGTCCAGCGGGTCGCCCGGGGGCGCCGCGGGCCGACCTGGCGGAGCGCTCGGCGCGAGGGGGAGCACCGCGCCCACGCCGGTGGCGCCGGTGGTGGACGGCGCGGCGAGGCCGAGCAGGGTCGCCGCGAGGCCGACCCACAGAGCGGAGAGCGGGCGCTTGGCCCCGAGCGGTCGCCGATCAGCCAAGGAGGGCGCGCTCCGACACGGGGCCCGAGGTGCTGCCATCGGCGAAGAAAACGTCGATCTGCACGCCATTGGGGTGACGGACGCTGGAGAGCACCCGCCCCTCACGGCCGTCGCCCATCCGCACGGGGTCGCCCGGCCGCAGTCGCCCGCCCTCGGCCGGGACAGGCAGCTCCACGGGCTCGGCGTGCTCGATCCACTCGGCGTAGCCGCCGCGCAGGCGCCGGGCCATCGGCCAGCCGTTCGCCCGAAGCCAAGCGGAGAGCTCCGCGCTGCCCAGCTCGCCGGTCTGGTCATAGACGGTGACCCGCGCGCTCCGGTCGACCGGGAGCTGGTCGAGGCGCGCCCGAACGAGCTCGCCCGGCAGGAGGCGCGCGCCCGGCAGCAAGCCCGCCGTCACCTCTTGGGGCGGGCGCATGTCGATGAAGAACGGGGCGACCCCTCCGGCGAGCTGCGCGGCCACCCAGGTGCGGCCGATGTCCTCGCGGTGGTTGGGGCCGGGGGTGTCGCCGTCCCCGTCCACGAGCTTGGGGATGACGCTGGGGTCGAAATTACCTGGCGCAGGCCGCTTTCGGGAAGAAGGGTCCCGCTCTTCGGTGTCGAACTCCATGCCCAGCACGCGGATGGCGGTCTGGCGCACCTTCGCGCGCAGGCGGTCGCGCAGCCCGTTGGGACGGCCGGTGAGCAGGTCTTCGGGTCGGACACGCGACGGGGACATGGGAGCTCCTCCGCGGCAGTCTATCGGCGCGCGGCCCGCCGTGGGTGGGCTCGCTCCGGCACCCCGCGCCCGAGCCGGGGCCAAGCCCGCGCTGGATGGCGCAGCCAAGGGGAGCGTGGCGTGCGGCCGCGCCTGGTGGCCAGCCCCGACGGGTCGCACGTGTCATATTGGGCCGGGCGCCGCTTGGGCCCTCGCCGGCACGGGGGCGCCCCTCGGGGCCCCCAGGCGGGGGCTCCATCCCAGGTCGCCGGAGGTCTCGTGGGCTTGATCCAGACATTGTTGACCGGCCGCCCCAACGGGCTGAGGGCCCGCCTTCGCCGCCGGATGGGGGGCGGGACCGCCGGCCCGTCCAGCCCCAAGCCCCCCTCCGCGCCGCCGCCGGTGCCCGCCGAGGCCGCGCTTGGCCTCAAGCCCGAGGCGCCCAAGGACGTGACCCCGCCGGACGGCTTTGAGGTGGTGCTCCACAAGGACGCCCTGAAGGTCGGCGCCGTCACCGAGATCATCATCGGGGGGCGCGCCATCGCCGTGGCCCACACCGAGGACGGCTACCGGGCCTGCACGAACACCTGCCCCCACGCGGAGGGGCCCCTCAGCGAAGGTGAGCTCTCCGGCGGTGTTTTGACCTGCCCCTACCACGGCTGGGAGTTCGACCTCACCAGCGGCGCCTGCTTGACCAACGAGACGGTCACCCTCCCGACCTTCGCGGTGCAGGTGGTCGGCGACGCGGTCTGCGTGCGGCTGTAGGTTCGGCGGTGGGGGACCGCGATCGCGGCGCCGGCGCGCCCGAAACCGCGCTGATCGAGGTGCTGCACGAGGCTGTCCTCGTGCTCAACCGGCTTGGCGAAGTGACCTACGGGAACCGGGCCGCCGGGGCGGTCCTCCAGCGCGACGCCGGCGGGCTGGTCGGGGAGAACCTCGACCAGCTCTTTGATCCCGCGACGGCCGCCGGCCTCAAGGGCCTGCTGTGGTCCGGCTTTGAGGGCAGCGCCGGCATGGACGTCCGGCTCCGGGATCAGCGGCGGGTGGCGATCTCCGTGGCGCGCCCCGACGCGGACCGGGTGCTCCTGTGCCTGCGGGACGTCACCTACGCGCATCGGATTGAAGAGGCGCTGTTCTACGCCCGACGCCAGGCCAGCTTGGGGCGCCTGTCTGCGGCCTTGGCCCATGACATCAACGGCCCGCTGTCGGTGATCTTGGGCCGCCTGGAGCTCCTGAGCGGCAGCCCCGAGGGCCAACAGGAGAGCACCCGTCGGCACGCGCGGGTCATCCGGGAGCACGCCGGCCGAATCGGCCTGCTGGTCAGCAACCTGCAGAGCTTCGCGGCCCGACGGGCGCCGGAGCGCGCGCCGATCTCGGTCGCGGGCGCGGTCGAGGGGGCCAAGGAGCGCTGCGGCCGGCGCCTCGATCGGGTGCGCCTCGCGGTCACCATCGACCAAGACTTCGTCTACGACGGTGATGTGCACCTCATCCCCCAGATGCTGGCGAGCCTGTTGGCCTTCGGCGCCGACCGGAGCCCCGTCGGCGAGCAGCTGCGCCTGCACCTCCGCTGCGACGCTGGGGGCGGCCTACGCATCTCGATGCACGACCAGTCCGATGGGCTGCCAGACGTTGTTCTCCGCGAACTGCGCAGCCCCTACCATGACGAGCGGGGGGTCGATCCCGGCGTCGGCCTCGACCTCGCCCTCGCCTGGGCCATCGCCCAAGATCACGGCGGCTGGCTGCAAGCCGAGAACCGAGCGGATCGGGGCGCGTCCATCCACCTGTGGCTGCCGGGCGCCGCCGCCCCGCCGACTGAGCGGGCGGAGCGGGCCGACCGCGAGGACCTTCAGATCCTCGTGGTGGACGATGATCAGCTCCTGTGCGAGACGGTGAGCTGGATGCTGGACGGCGAGGGCTACCGGATCGTGGCCTTGCCGAGCGCGGAGGACGCGCTGGCGCAGCTCCCCCGCGCGGCCTTCGACGTGATCCTCGTGGACATCCGCCTGCCCGGCATGGACGGCGAGACCTTCGTGGACCGGGTGGAGGAGAGCTGGCCGGAGCTGGCGCGGCGAACAGTTCTCACCAGCGGGCTCCTACACCTGCCGCGGCGCTCCAACCTCTACCTCCAAAAGCCGTTCCACCGCGTTCAGCTCATCGATACGCTGCGTCGGGCCCAAGCCCAGCGCTGAGGCAGCGCACGGTTGACCTGGTCCACACTTGCTCGGCCCTGAACGCAGCCGCGCCCTCGCCGGAGGACCGGGGAGGGCGCAGGGCCTTCATCTCAACGGGGAGCGCCGAAGGCGGCAAGAACGCCGCACCGCAGGGCGCCCGAGGCTGATCAGAACTGGCTGAGGTCGATGCCGACCTCGGTGGCGTAGGCCTCGAGGCCCTTGAGCGTCGCCGTGCGGAGGGCCGAGGTGCTCAGCCGGATGTTGACGAAGCGGTTGCCCTCAGTCCACCAGAGCTTGCGCTGCTGGAGGTTGGGGAGCTGCCGCTTCTTGGTCTTGATGTTGGAGTGCGAGACCTTGTTGGCGACGTGGGGGCGCTTGCCAGTGAAGATGCAGGTGCGGGACATCGTGGCTCCAGTTTGGCCTGCGCCCCGGACGATCCACTTGGGACCGCACCATCGAGCAGCGACGTGGCCGGGTTTCGGGGATGGGTGAGGGGAGCGGAGGACCGGACAGCAGCGACGCCGCCCGTTTTGGACCATCGCCCCTCGAACCCGCCGCGCTTAGCGCGATGACCGCCGGCTGGCAAGCCCACAAGGGCGGCAAGGGGCGGGTTGGGCAGCCTGCTCTCGGCGAGGGGGCGCCGCTCGCCCACCACCGGCGCGCGCGGGGCGCCGAGCGCAGATCCGCGCGAAGATCAGAGCGAGAAGTCGACGATCACGACCCCGCGCTCCTCGACGACCTCGTCTTGATCCTCGCGCTCGGGCTCGCGCTCCGGGGCCTCCCAATCGCGCGAGCGACCGACGCCCGCAGGGGGGCGCGGCATGTCGATGCGGAGCTGCTCACGTTGGTCACGCTCGCGGGCTTCGCGGTCTCGACGGATCTTGTCGATGATGTACGCGTCGAGCATTTCAGCTCCAGGCCGGGGAGTCGGCGCGCCCCCGGCGACGAGGGCCGGGCGCGTGGGGCCAGTGTAGCCGCTTTGACGGAGCCCGCACGCGACCGCAGGCGCGCGCACGGGGTTGAGCACCACGTCTTGACAACCGGAGTCGTAGCCTACACCGCGCATCAACATGGGGGCCTCCTCGTGGTCAAGAGCTGCACACCGGGCGCCCGCCCGTCCAGGCCCCTGCGGCGCTCGCGGGTCCGGGCTCCCGCTGCGCCCGGGCGGCTCGACCGTCCCTCGGCGGGGCGATCGGACCGGGACCGGTGAAGGTTCAGCCCCCCGCGGGCCCTTTGCCGTCCCGCTCGTGCGCGAGGTCGCGCAGCAGCGCGGCGCTCAGCGCGCACAGGGCGGCGTAGGCGGGCAGGAGCTCCGGGGCCCGCTCGCTGAGGGCAGCGCGGTGGGCGTCCATCACCGCGTGGTCCCCCCGGGCCACCGGGCCGGTCAGGGCGGCGCTGGCTGGGGCGACAGCGGCGTTGCCGAGCCCCTGCAGCACCAAGGGGAGGAGCAGCCCCCGCGCGAGCTCTGGAGGAACGCCCGCTTCGGTGAGGAGCTGGCCCCCAGCATAGAGCAGCGCGGCCGAGAAGTTGCCCGCCATCACCGCGGCCGCATGGTACAGCCGACGGTCGCCGTTCATCGAAAATGGCGTCCAGCCCATCCGCTCCGCGAGGGCCTGCGCGACCGCTGGGGCCTCGCCGCGCCCCGCCACCGCCGCGGGGACCGGGCCCACCGGCAGGCCCAGCTCCGGCCCCGGGAAGCTCATCAGGGGGTGTAAGCTCCCGGCGTGGGGGTGGTCGCCGAGGGGGCCGAGATCGGTGGCGCCAGAAGCGTGCAAAAGAACGGGTGCAGCCTGGTGATCCGCCGCAGCTTCGGCGATGGCGCGGTCGGGGACCGTCAGCCAGACCACCGTCGCGCCGGCCGAAGAGGCGCCCCTGCCGAGCAGCCGCGCCTCGACCCCCGCCGCGGCGAGCAGAGCGGCGGCGCTGCGGCCCAGGCGCCCGGCCCCGACAATGGCGACCCGGTGCGGGCCTTGGTCGGCCATGGGCCCTCCTTCGGCGCCCCCGCTGGTCTGGCCGACCAGCCGCGGCGGGCCGGCTTGCTATAGTAACGCACCCCTGTTCTGAGGTGCCCCGCATGCCCGTTGACGCCGAAGCGGCCGCCCCCAACGCCCCTGCGC
>CANHON010000180.1 GCA_947462115.1 Deltaproteobacteria bacterium
CATGGTCCACAGCCCCGGCCGCTGGCCGAGCCCCCGCCGCGTCTTCCCCGGCTTCTCCGCCAAGCTCATCCTCGCTGGGGCGATGCTTTTGCCCGCCTGCGGCGACAAAGATCCGCCCAGCGACGGCCCGGACACCGGCGACACCGCGACCGTCGACGACACCGGCCTGAGCCCCAACGGCGCCTCGACCCCGGCCCGAAGCTTCCGGGCACGGGCCCGGGCCACCCTTCACCCGATGGGCCGGTAGGCGAGCCAAACCGCCCCTGCTCGACCTCGCCAAGGGATCTGGGCTGGGTCCGCTGCGGCGGGCGGAGCCTGGGCTCAGCGACCGCGCTTGGCGGCGGGCTCGGCCTCGGCGGGCGCCTCCTCGGTCACGACGGGGTCCGGGCGCAGCCGCAGCACGATCTCGACCGCCTGCGGGCCCTCCGGGAAGCGCGTGCGCGACAGCTCTTCCATCAAGCAGACATCGACGGTGATGTCGCTGAGGCCGGCGCCCTGCACGCTGGCGGAGCGCACGCTGCCCTCGGGGCTGACCTGCAGAAAAGCCTGGATCTGCTCCAGCTTGTCGAGGGCGGTGCTGTCCTTGAGGCAGGCAGTGAGCGTGGCCTCGCGCACCCGGGCGGCGGCCAAGAACGGGCCGACGTCTTTGGCGCCGCGCAGGTCCGCCTCGGCCACCCGCAGCATCCGCGCGGCGGCGAGCCCGTCGGCGGGCACGAAAATACCGAGCAGCAGCCCCAAAGAGCAGACGCGGCGCAAAGTGGCGGTGGGCATGGGCGGGCTCCGGTCCGTGGGCGAGGGCGAGGTGCGAGGGGCGATGGGCGAGGGGCGGTGGACGGCCGAGTGTAGCGTCGACCCAGGCCTCCAGCCCAACACCCGAGCCGCCGATCGTTTAGCATGCCGGGGCCCCGGGCCGGTTCGCGGTCGCTGGGCGGACAGGGGTGTCGATGCGCGCAAGGGCCAACAGCGGCAAAGAGCTCATCACCCTCGGCGTTCACTTCGCCATCTTCATGATTTTTATGGTGATGACCCGCGGGCGCTTCCCCAACGCCGGGCTCTATGGCTGGTGGGGCCTGGGGCTCGCGATCCACGCCGTCGTCACGGTCCGCAGCGCGCTCATCGCCGCATCCGAGGCCCGCCGCCTCGGCGACCCCGGCCCGGCGGAGCAGAGCGCCCTCCCGATGGTGGTCCCCGCCCGGGCCAACTTGGGCCGCGGCTTCTGGGGCGAAGCGAACACCCTGCTCGACAGCCTCGAGCGGCAGCGCCGCGAACACTCGCTGCACCCCACGCTGGACCTCCACGCCCTGCGCGAGGCCATCGCCGAGCTGCACCGCCGCACCGAGGCCCTCGGGACGATCGGCGACGCGGCCGAGCTCTACCGGCTCCAGCTCGCCCTGGAGGGCTGCAACGACCAAGCCAAGCACGCGCCCGACGAGGCCAGCGCCGAGGCCCACGAGCTCGAGGCTGAGGCCCTACAAGACCGCATCTCCGGCCTCCAAGCCGCGCTCTCCACCCGTGAGCGCCTGCAGGCGAGGCAGCGCACCCTGCTGCACCAGCTCCAGTCGCTGCGGACGGCGGCCGCCCACGCGCTCGCCACCGAGGCGCCCGACGACTTTGACGACCTCAAGGCCCAAGCCGAGCGGCTCCACGAAGAGGTGCGGGCCAGCCGCGAGATCGAGGAGGAGCTCGCCCGCGGGCGCCGCCTCGCCGCCGGCCGCGCCCTCCGCCGCCCGGTCGGCTGAAGAACCACAGGCCGCCGGAGCCGAAGCCCCAGCGGCCCGAAGCGCGCGGGCGCTTAGAAGTAGAGGTTGAGGCCGAGCAGGCCCTGCACCTGACCCTGGGACATCGGATCGCTGTCGGGGTGCACGGTGTCGGTGAGGTAGCGGGCCTCCAGCCCCAGGCCCACGTGCTGCCCGAGGGCGAACTCCACGCCCAGGCCGCCGTGAAGGCCGCGGCGCACGTCCTCCTGGGTCGCATCCGCGCCGTTGAGCGAGGTGTCGGGGGCCGCCCCGCTCACCGCCTGGGTCTGGAAGGTGCCGCCGACGCTGGCGTAGGGGCTGACCACCTGACCGGGCGACAAGAACAGCTGCACCGAGCCCGAGAAGCTGTTGTGGCTGCGATCCGAGGCGAAGCCGGCGTCGGCGCCGAGCAGGTTGTCCGAGTCGAAGTGCATGAAGCTGCCCTCAACACCCAAGAAGCTCAGCGGACGGTAGCGCAGCGCGAGGCCCAGGCCGCCATCGGAGGCCACGCCCGACCCCTGCGCGGGCATCGAAAGCAGGGCGCCGCCGCGGGCGCCGACCGCGAAGGTGTTGGCCCGCTCGATCTTGGGCTCGGGCTTCGGGGCCGGCTTGTGGTGCGTCACCGTGGTGGTGCGGCGGGGCACCGGGTGCAGGGGGCGCAGCTCGCCGGGCCGACCCTGGGCAGCGGGGCCCGCGCCCCGGGGCACGCCGGCCACCGAGGGCTTGGCGCCCTGGCCCTTCACCAACGGCGCGTCGCCGCCGCTGGCGCCGGGCTTGCCGCTGCGGGGCTTGCCCGAGTTGAGCAGCTCGACGCCCTTGGGCTTGTCCGCGCCCTGCTCGCCGGGCCGGGGCTTGCTGGCGGCGGCGCGGGGCTTGGCGCTGCCGGGCTTGCCGCTCGCCGGCTTGCCGCTATCCGGCTTGTTGGCGGCGGCCCCGAGGATCGCCGGCTTCTTGCCATTGCCGGCGCGCTCGCCCTTCTTGTGGGCCTTGGCGGGGACCGCGTCGGCCGCCTTGGCCTTGGCCGCCGGACGGACCCCCTTGGCGTCGGCCGCGGCGGCCTCGTTGGGGCTGAAGCCGCAGAGCGCCATCCAGATCGTCGCGACCGCTGCCCACGCCACCTTGCTCCCGCCCATGACGCTCGACATCGCCAGCTCCTGCCCAGGCCAAAGCCCGGAAGCTCCTCTGTGTTGGATCGCCAACACAGAGGATTGGATCGTTGCTGAGGACAGCCTGCGCTCGTTTGCTTCGGGGTTGGTGAGCCCCGCGGCCGCCTCGCTCGCCCTACGGAGGGCGGCGGGGGCCCATTCAACGCCCTGACAAGGCTTGTTGACAGCCCCGATCACTCGGGGCGGGCAGCGCCGCCTTGTCGGGCGAAGGCGGCGAGCAGCTTGTCGACCGTGGGCTCGCGCAGCGTGAAGATCACCGGGCTGTCGCCGGCGCGGGCGGGGTAGCTCAGCCGACCCATCGCGTCTTTTCGAGGCGGACCGAGCTGCAGCACCGCCTCCCGGCCCCCGATCATGCGGGCGGTGATCGTCTGGGCGGGCGGCACGAGGCCGGCGGCCTCCGGGCTGAGCTCGAGCAAGGCGTCCCCCCGCAGCTCCGCCATGGTGTTCACCGCGAAGAAGACCAGCTTCACGTCAATGTCCACGTTCTGCGGCTGGATGACCCGCCACAGGCCCGAGGCGAGGTCTTGCTGGAGGATGACCTCGTCGGCGCCGCTCCGGTAGCGCAGCGTGTCGACCTCATCGCGCCGAAACGCGAACAGGGTGTGGTCCCGCCAGTCGCCGGGCTCCGCGAGCAGGCGCGCGAGGGGGCCGCGGGCGACCTTGCCGACGAGCGAGCCCTGCCGCACAAAGAAGGCGCCGTCGGTCTCCCGGCTGCCGAGCTCCAGGCTCAGCGCGCGGCCGTCGCTCAGCGAGACGCGGGCGGTGGCCAGGGGCGGCGAGAACCCGCCATCAAAGGAGGCTTCGAGCAGCTCACCGGCCTTGAGGCTGCCGAGGCCCGAGAGGGTGGCGGCGATCGCCGCGCCGTCCGCCGGCCAGCCGAGGTCGGGGCTCATCTGCCAAGCCGACCCTTCGCCCCGGGTGAAGCTGAGCGGCGGGCGCTCGGGCCGCTCGATGACGAAGCGCTGCACCGAAGGCTCGTCAAAGCCCATCACCACGCGGTTTCGCCACGCGGCCGCCGGGCGCTCGTAGCGGGGTCGGCCGCCGACCCGGGCCCGGAAGATGTCGTCGCTGCCGGGCAACCGAAGGAAAGAGGAGCCGCCCGGGGCGTCCTTGCCCAAGACAAAGGAGACCGCCGGCGTGGGGCCCTCGCCGAACAGCTCGACCACGACACCGTTCCCGGCGTCGAGCCCATAGTCGGCCAGCGTCTCGCCGCTGCCGGCGTCGACCTTGACGTCGAGGGCGAGCTCCTTGCGGAAGCCGAGGATCAGCGCCTTGACGGCGGCTTGATCGGCGAGGCCCGCGGTCGGGGCCGCGAGGTACCAGACCGTCTCTTTGGCGCCGTCGGCGCCCTCTTCGACCTCAGCCTGGAGGATGACCTTCTCCAGCGCGGTGCTGATCTCGACGCGCTTGACCTCGTCTTTGCTGATCGCCGCGAGGGTGGGCAAGGCGGCCACGGCGCGGCGGTCGTCACCGGGATCCAGCAGGTTGAGCGCCAGCAGCAGGGCGGCGGCGGCGGCGAGCAGGCCGGTCTTGAGGGCGGGCTTCACGCGGCACCTCCGGCGGGCGGCCGGCGCATCAGCCAGCGACCGAGGCTGAAAATAGCGAGCAGCACGCTGCCTCCGAGCAGGTTGACCAGCTTGAAGACCCGGGCGCGCTCGGGGCTCGGCGCGGTGATCTGCGGGTGCTTGACCGCCTTGCTGCGGATGCCGATGAGCGACTCGTCCTCTGCCAGCCAGTCGGTGAGGTTGAGCATAAAGGCGATGTTGTTCGCCACGAAGTCGGCTGAGCCCGCGACCACGAGGCGGGCCGGGGCGCCCTCGCGGATGCGGCTGCCAGGGTCGTCGGGATCGCCGGGCTGGCCGTCCACCATCGGGCGCGGGATCTCGCGGCTGGCGAAGGCGCTGGTCCAGGGGCCGCTCATCGCCACCATCAGGGCGCTGGCCCCGACCTCCTCGCCCGGCGCCCGGGCCTTGAAGGCCGAGGGGTCGAGGGTGACGACCCCGCGCAGCCGACCGCTGGTCGTCGCGTCACTGGCGGCCAGCACGGCGCTCTCGACACCTGGGGGCAGGGCCTCGGCCACGGTCAAGGAGCTGGCGAAGGGGAACAGCATCTCGGTGAGGCCGCGCACCGCGGGGTGCTCGCCGTGCAGGGCGGTGGACTTGGGGATGAGCGGGTAGTTCAGCGGCAGGCTGACGACGCTGTTGCCCTGCCGCACCGGGAAGTTCATCATGCCGCTGTGGGCGCGATCCACGACGAGGTCGCGGTTGACCTGCACGCCATAGGCGCCCACGAGGCCCTCGAGGCCGTGGTAGACCGCCTGGGGCCGCAGCGTGCGCATATCGGGCTTGGTATTGGTGAGAAAGACGGCCAGCGCGCCGCCCCGCATCAGGTGCTGGTCGATCTGGTACTGGGCCCGCTCGCTCACCGGCCGCTGCGGGCCGACCACGTAGAGCACGTCCACCTCTTCGGGCACGCCGCCGGGGCCGCCGAGGGTGACGGGCTGCAGCAGGTACTCGTCGGCGAGGGCGGCGCGGATGCGCTCCAGCGGGGTCTGGCCGCCAGCGAACAGGTCCGGCTCGCCAAAGCTGGTGCTCCAGCCGATGGTGCGCGGCCCTTGCTCGGACAGCAGGCGCTTGAGGGCGCGGGCGAGGTCGTACTCGAGGTTCTCGGTGACAGTGATGGCCGTGAGGCTCTCTTGACGGTCGCCGTAGATGAGCGCTGCGCCCATCCACACCTGCTTCATCTCGGTGACCGCGGAGGACCGGAAGCGGTACTGGATGGGCTCGATGCCGAAGCGCTTGGCCTCTTCTTGGGCGTCGGGGCGGTCGGAGGGATCGACCACCTCGACCTCCATCCACCCCTTGGAGTAGGCGCGGAGGTCTTCGAGCTTATCGACCACGAGCTGCTCGTGGTTGTTGTAGGGCGCCTCGAGCCCCCGGGTGAAGTAGACCCGCGCCGTCAGCGGCTTGTCGAGGCGGGCGACCAAGGCGCGGGTGACCAGGTCGAGGCTGAACAAGCGGTCTTCGGTGAGATCGACCCGCCAGAAGGTGCGCGCGGCCCAGGTATTGGCCAAAATAACGACAGCGACGGTGAGGACGAGCTGGGCCCAGGAGTGGCCGAGCAGGCGGCGGCGGAGATCCATCAGGCGAGCCTCCGCCGCTCAAGGGCCCAGACCGCGATGTGCAGGAACAAGGCGACGACCGACCCGTAGTAGATGAGGTCGCGGCTATCGAGGACCCCGCGGGCCAAGTTGTTGAAATGGTACTCAAAGGTCAGGTACTGCACCACGGGCAGCAAGGCGCCGGGCACCCGGGCGAGGGCGTAGCCGCTAGCAAAGGGCAGGAGGCCGACCAGCAGCGCCATCAGGAAGGCGACCACCTGGTTGCTGGTGAGCGCGCTAGCGGCGGTGCCGATGGCGCAGAAGGCCGCCCCGAGCAGCGCGAGGCCGAGGTAGCCGCCGATGATGGGCCCAGGGTCGGGATCGGCGAGCTGGGCCAAGGTGAGCGGGTAGCTGAGGGTCAGGCTCAGCGCGAGGCCCATCAAGGCCAGCGCCGCGAGGTACTTGCCGAGGACCATCTCGCCCTCGGTGACCGGCAGCGTGACCAGGAGCTCGATGGAGCCGGTGCGCTTCTCTTCGGCGAAGAGCCGCATGGTGACGGCGGGGATCAGCAACAAGAAGCTGGTGGCGCACCAGAAGAACATCGGGCGGAGGCTGGCCATGCCGCCCTCAAAGATGTCCTGGAAAAACAACGAGAAGCCGCCCACGATGAACAAGAAGGCGGGGATCACGATGAGGGCCAGCGGGCTGTCGAAGTAGCTGGCCAGCTCGCGCTTGAAGATGGCGAGCACGTTGCGCATGGGGACCTCGGGCGCCGTCGCCCGGATCGGGCGTTCGGCCGGCCAACCTAGCGCGCCGGCCGCCGGGCGTCATTCAATCGCCGCCGCTGAGCTCAGTCCACTGGGCGATGAGGTGGGCCGAGGCGGCGTAGCCGAGCGGCAGCGTGACAAACAGGCCCAAGTAGCAGGCGAACACGCCCATCGCGCCCGCGAGGTTGGCGGCGATCATGCCGACGACCACGATTAAGTAGACGCCGGCCCGCCCCTTGACCCGAGCCAAGCTGGGCATCGGGTTGATGAGGCCGAGGGTCTCGCCCATGAAGGCGCGGCGGTACAGCTCGGGCATCAGCCCGTTGACGCCGAAGGCCAGAAAGATGTGGAGGAAGGTCATGAACAGGGAGGCGACGCCAATGCCCAGGGACATGGCCTCCGCCGAGCCGGTGAGGGTCTGCAGCAGGTAGCCCAGGCCCCAACCGACGCCCAGGATCGCGGCGTGCAGCGCCACCATCGCAAAAACCAGCAGGAAGATGCTGGAGAACAAGCCGAGGAAGACCTTGAAGCCCGCCACGAGCTGGGACCCAAAGGAGATCCCCGGCAGCTCGGTCTCGCCCCGGCGCGCCCGCTCGTAGACCTCGGCCTTCCAGCCGAGCAACAAGAACGGGCCGACGAAGGGCACGAACATCATCAGGCCGGCCACCGCGGCTTTGCTGAGCCAAGCCGGGTCTTGGAAGGGGTAGCGCAGGGCCTCGGCGATGTCGATGGTGGTGCGCGGCGGCCGCGCTGGGCCCCCCGGCGGCGGGGCCTTGCGGAGCAGGTCGGCCATCGGGGGCGCATAGGGCGAAGGGCTGCTCATCGGGGGTCCTCCGCGGCGGCGGACAGGGGGCTGTGCAGGCCAAAGATAGCGTGCAGATCATCAATCTCGGGCATCGCAAACGCATAACCCTCGCCGTTGAACCGGAAGGTCTCGGCCACTTGTAAGAAGTCTCGGTGGTCGAACCGCACGAAGTCTCGGGGCGCGGGCGTCGCGTAGCGGGCGCGGTAGGCGCAGGCCCGGCCGTCGTAGCGCTCGCAGACCTTCGGCCGATCCGCCGCCTCGTAGGCCCCGCAGCGCCCGGCCCCGCCCTCGGCTTCGACCCGGTGGCGGCAGTGGGTGCGGAGGGTCAGGCTCCAGCCGGCGTAGCGGTCGAGCCCGGCCTCCACGCCGTCAAAACCCAGGCAGAAGCCCAGGTGATCGAGGTTGGCGGCGGTGTTGACCGGGCCCCGGGGGAAGGACAGGCGGGTGCAGCACCAGGCCGCGCAGCCAGCGCAGGGCGAGGCCAAGGCCGACCAGGAGCGGATCGGTCCGGGCGCGCCCGCTTCGCCCCGCAGGCGGGCCTCGAGCTGGGCCGAGCTCGGCACCGGCGGGTCGTCGATCGGCGCCAGGGCCGGCAGGTGGGCCGCGAGGGCCGCGAAGTCCGGCTTGACGATGATCTCGCGCTGCTCGTCAAACTGGAGGAGCGAAGCCCAGGACTCCAGCCGGCCGCGGTCGATGCGCAAGGCGGGCGGGCCGTCCGCGCTCCAGATGCGGCGGTAGGCGCAATTCCAGGCGTCGTAGCCCCGGCAGACCGAGGGCTGCTCCGGCTGGCGGTGCACCCGGCAGCGCCGGCGGTCGGCGTCAAAATGACGACAGGGCGCCCGGTAGTGCACCTGCCAGGAGCCGCTTTCGAGCAGGGCCAGCTCGATGCGCGCGAAATTGAGCAGGTAGCGCGCGTAGTCGAGGTCGCTCCAGCGGGCGAGCTCAAAGCTGTGCACCGGGAGCACCGTGCAGCACTGGGCGGCGCAGCCCAAGCACGGGCTCTGGGAGGCGGCGCGGAGGTCGAGGGGGATCAGCTCGGTCATGGGGCGGCCTCGGCGGGCAGCACGGCGCAGACGTCCCGGCACAGCGGCTCGGCCGCCCCCGAGGCGTCGATGAGCTTGGCCTGCCCGCGGCTATTTTGGACGAGGAGGTAGGTGTCGGGGCCCGCGGCCGGCAAGGGAAGCGGCGGGCCCGCGCAGGGCTGCACGCGGAGGGGCCCGGGGACCGCCCGCTGCACCGCCACCGCCACCTCGCCGGCGTGCCGGCCCAGCGGCGCCTGCGTGCGGAGCGCCGCGGCCTCTGCCGACGAGAACAGCGCGCTGATCGACCACCGCGTCGAGCCGAGCTGGACCGAGGGCGCTTCGGCGCCGGGGGCCTCGGCCGGGGCCGCGGGCAGGGCCTGCCAGCGCGGCAGGGGCGCGTCGGG
>CANHON010000181.1 GCA_947462115.1 Deltaproteobacteria bacterium
CCAAGCCCCGCTGGCCTCAGCCCGACGCGGCCCCCAGCCTCGGCGGCGTCGGGGCCGGCGCGTGATCGGCGGTCCAGCCGCCCTCGACCGCCCGCAGGTCCGTCGGCACGAGCAGGCGCAGGCCGGTCTCCTGGCGGGTGATCACAGGCAGATCATAGGCCTCGACGCGATGGGCGGCCGGCTTGCCCGCGGCGGCGCGCGCCGCCATCGCCGCGGCGTGGGCCCGCAGGCGGCCGGCGGCCCGGGCGGGCCCCTCGAGGAGGGCGCGCTGCAGGCTGTCGCCGACGAGGGGCTGCAGGCTTGGGTCGAGCTCCACGCCGACGCTGCTGCGGCCCGCCGCCAGGGCCGCCGCCATGGTGGTGCCGGTGCCGACGAAGGGGTCGAGCACCCGGTCGCCCTGGAGGGCGTACATGTGGATGAGCCGCCAGGGCAGCTCGAAGGGGAAGGCGGCGCTGCGGGCCCGGCCGCCATGGGGGCCGAGGCGCTGGTCGGCCCCGCGCAGGTCGGTCCAGAGGTCGGAGAACCAGAGGTTCCGCTCCTCCCAGAAGTAGGCCGAGGCCGTCCGCCGCGCGCGGTCCGCTGGCCCAAAGGCCCGCTTGCCGCCCTTGCGGAAGATGAGGATGTACTCGTGCTCGTAGGTGACGTAGGCGCCCCCCGGCAGCATGCCCGAGCCCATGAACTTGTTGGGCGCGTTGGTGGGCTTGCGCCACAGCACGTCGGGCAGCGGCGTGAGGCCGAGCCGCATCAGCGCGAGGCTGAGCCGGACGTGGTTGGGGTAAAGGCAAAACTCGCCCCGAAGGCTGCGGGTGGCGTCCCCGATGTTCACGCAGAGCAGGCCCCCGGGGGCCAGCGCCTGGGCGCAGCCCGCCCAGACCGCGTCCAGCGCGGCGTGCATGCGCTCAAAGGCCGCCATGCCTTCGCCGGCCTCGAGGAGCGCGGGCACCCCAGGGTCGAGGGCGCCGAAGGTCTCGTCCCACATCTCGATCATCGGGTAGGGCGGCGAGGTGACGACGAGCTGCACAGAGCCCGCCTCCACCGCCGACAGGTCGCGGGCGTCGCCGATGAGGAGGGTGTGGCTGGTCTGCACGGGGGCCTGGTCGCGGTGGGGGGAGCGAAGGGTGCGGGGAGCGGTGGGTCGGGGGCGCGGCGCTCAGCGCAGGGCGTCCATGACGTCGTTGACGTCGTTTTGGCCGTAGAGGGTGCCCACCGCGACCGCGTCGCCGCCCTCGGGCCGCTGGGGGCCCCGGTCGGCCCCGCGGGCGAGCAGCCGCAGCACCGCGCCGGGGCTTGTTGGGGCGGCGCCCAGCAGCGGGGTGTGGCCCTCGGCAGAGCGGCCCTTGATGGAGCGCGGCCTTGCGCTTGCCCGCCGGGTGCGGGGCGACAGGGCTTCGGCTTCGGACATGCGCACGCCTGCGGGGCGGAGGGTGGGCGGTCGTCGCGAGCGGGACGGGCGCGGTCGGCGCGCCGGCCGGACGGGGCGCTGCCGCGGCCCCTCGTAGCCCAGTCCCCGCCCGCTTAGGGGGCCGCCATGCCCGCATTGCACCGCCCGTCCCCCCTCCTGCGCGCCGAGGTCCAGCCTGTGGACCGCGACGGCGACCCCGCCTTCTGCGCCGCCGCGCTGATCAACGGCGTGGAGCTCGTGGTCGCCGACCACTTCCACACCGGCGTCGCCATCCTCGAGGCGCTGGACCGGCTCCTCCCCGCGCCGCCGCCCGAGGCGCCCTATGCCGCCCGCCGCGCGGCCTTCGTCGCCCACCGCGCGGCCTCCTTGCGCCTGCTGCTGCCGGTGCGGGATCACCGCATCGCCGTGCTGGGCGTCGGTCCGCTGCCCTTCGCCGCGGCGCTCTACCCCGAGCTGCGCGACTTCTACCTTCCCTTCGCCCAGGTCCAAGAGCTGCATGGCAGCGCCCAGATCTACGAAGAAGGTGTGCATCTCGCTGTTTTGGGGCGGCGGCTCCGGCCCTTCTATGGGGTCTACCTGCCCACCCGCACCGAGCACCTCGAGCTGTTCGGCACCTGGCTCGGCCGCTACGCCGGGGAGCGGCGCCGCGCGGTCGATGTGGGCACGGGCTCGGGCGTGCTCTGCCTGATGATGGCGCGGGCGGGCTTCGCCGAGCTGCGGGCCACCGACCAGAACCCCAACGCCGTCGAGAGCCTGCGGCGCGAGCTCAGCCGGGCCCCTGTGGCGGCGCGGGTGGAGCTCGCCCGCGGAGACCTGCTGGCTGGAACCGACGCCGGCTGGGCCGATCTGGTGGTCTTCAACCCGCCGTGGATCCCCGGCGAGCCCACCAGCGCCGTCGATCGGGCCCTGGAGTACGCCGATCCCGAGCTGTTCGAGCGCTTCTTCGCCCAGGCGGCGGCGGCCCTCGCGCCCGAGGGGCGGGTGGCCATCGTCTGGAGCACCATCGGGCAGCTGCTGCGCCCCGAAGCGCCGCACCCCCTCGAGGCCGAGCTCGCCCGTCCCTCGCCCCGTTTTCGGCTGGTGGACAAGCTGGCCCGCCGCGTGCCGCCCGGCCCCGGTCGCCGGCGCACCCGCGAGCGGGTGGAGGTGTGGGAGCTCCAGCGCGCCTGAAGCGGCGCCCGGCGCTCCCGGCGCAGGGATAGCCGCCGCCCATGCCCGACCGCCCCCGCCCGCATCGCCCCGCCGCCACCCGCGCGCCGCCTGCGCCCCCCGTGCCCGGCAGCCCGCTGCCCGCCGGCGACTTTGGCCCCTGGGCCGAGGGCCTCGACGCGGCCATCCAGGGCGAGCGCGACTCCGACGTGCCCTGCGGAGACTGCGCCGCCTGCTGCTCGGCTGGGCAGTTCATCCCGGTGGGCCCCGACGAGCACGACGCGCTGCGCGCCATTCCCGCGGCGCTGTTGTTCCCGGCGCCGCGCATGCCCAAGGGCCACATGCTCATGGGGCACGACGCCAAGGGGCGCTGCCCGATGTGGATCCACCAGCGCTGCTCGATCTACGCCAGCCGACCGCGGGCCTGCCGCACCTACGACTGCCGGGTCTTCGCCGCCGCCGGACAGGACGGGCCCGAGGGCAACCCCGACCCCGCCGTCAGCCACCAGGCGCGACGGTGGCGGTTCGGGCTCGAGTCGCTGGCGGACGCCCAGGGCTTCGCCGCGGTGCGCCTCGCGGCCGCGCGGCTGCGGGCCCGGGTGCTGCCGCCCGAGCTCGCCCCGGCCCACGCCACCCAGCTCGCCGTGCTGGCCTTCAAGCTGCGCGCGCTGTTTTTGGACGAGGCGGCGGGCGGCTCCCCGCCCAGCGCCGAGCGCGTGGTCGGGGCGGTGCTGGCCCTGCGGGCGGCCCAGGCCCGCCCCTGAACCGCGCGCGCTGCGGCGCCCCGCTCGCCCCCCACACTTTAGAGCAGGCTTAGAGGGCCACTAGGCTTGGGCTAGGCCAGGTGCCGGCGGTGCCGGCGTTTGGGCTTGTATCGATCAGATTTGATTGGGTTGTGTTGTGGATCGGCGCACGGCGGGCGGCCCTTGGGCGCCGGTCAGCCGGCCCCGTCTCGGCCAAGCTGAGGCATCGGCGCCGCTGGGCGTCCGACCGGAGCCTCCATGAACTGCCCCCATCGTGGCGCCGCGCCGCGCGCCCTCGCTGCCCCTGGCGCCGCTGCCTTCCCCGCCGGCGCCGAGCTCGGCCAGCTGGGGCCCACTGCCTTCGGCCGCCCCTCGGCCCTCCGCGCGTCGAGCTACCGCGACTACCTTCGCCAGTGGTTCGACTGGAAAAAGTCCACCAACCAGCGGTTCTCGCACCGGGTCTTCGCGCGCCTGACCGGCCTGCGGTCGCCGAGCTTGCTCCTTCGGATCATGCAGGGGGAGCGCAACCTGACGCCGCACACCCTCCCGGCGGTCTGCCGGGCCATGGCGCTGAGCCCGGTCGAGGCCGAGGCCTTCAGCGTGCTCGTGCGGGCCTCGTGGGCGCCGCTCCAACGCGGCGCTTGAGCGCCCGGGGCGCCGGAGCCCCAGCGACCGGCTGCGAGGCGCTGAAATTTCCACCGCGGCGCGCCCCGGCCGAAGCCGGCACCACCGGAGTAGAAGGCGCGGCTGGTGCGCGGGTCGGCCAACGAGTCCCCCCCCTGCTCGCCACGACCCTCCTGGAGGTGCCCTTGCACCAGCGCGCCCCTGTCCGCGTCCTCCCCCACCGTGCGGTCCTCCCCCTGCTGCTCCTCTTCGGCTGTGATGGCCTTCGCGCCGACCCGAGCAAGGGCGGCGCAGGCGAGGGCGACGGCGGCGCCGACGGCCTGATCCCCTCCGGCGACGGCTTCTGTGGGGTGAAGGCGGTCTTTGACGCAGAGTGCGTGGCCTGCCACAGGGGCGGCAGCCCGGCCGGCGGCCTCGACCTCCAGTCCGACGCCCACGGGGCGACGGTGGGCGTGCGGAGCCGCTCCGTCCCCGAGCTGTTGTTGGTCGCGCCGGGCGATCCCGAGGCCTCGCTGCTGTTCTTGGAGATGGCGGGGCGGGCGGCCAGCGGCGCGGTGATGCCGCCCGGCGGCGTGCTCGGGGCCGAGCCGGTGGAGCGGGTTCGGGCCTGGATCGCCGATGGTGCGCGCAGCGAGTGCAGCGGCGCGGCCGACGGCGGCGCCGGAGAGGGTGGGGCCGACGGCGCGGCCGACGGCGGCGACGGGCCCTTGGAGGGCTGGTGCCTCGTGCGCCAGAGCATCCGCGTGTCTTGCCTGGGCTGCCACAGCGCCGCTGCCCACCTCGGCGCGCTCGACCTCGAGAGCGACCCCTACACCGCCCTGGTCAACCAGCCCTCGGTTGGCGTGCCTGGCGCTATTTTGGTCACGCCGGGCAGCGCCTCGGGCTCTCTACTGGTTCGCAAGCTCTCGGGCACCCAAGGCGCCGCCGAGGGCGCGATCATGCCCACGGCCGGGCTGCTGCCCGCCGATGAGATCGAAGCGGCACGGGCCTGGATCGACGCCGGCGCCACCGCCGACTGCGGCAGCCCCGACGACACCAGCCTGCCGCCGACCTACCACCCCACCGGATGGGTCGCGCCCGAGGTGCACGGCCGCGCGGCCAAGCTGTCGGAGCAGGTCTGCATCGACTGCCACGGCGCCTCGCTCGAGGGCGGCGATGTGGACGTGTCCTGCGACAGCTGCCACGCCGCCGGCTGGCGCACCGACTGCACCTTCTGCCACGGCGGCGTGGAGGACCTCAGCGGCGCTCCGCCCCGCGACATTCGCGACCGGGTCGCCGCCGCCGACATGGGCTTCGTGCCGCACGGCGCGCATGTCCGCGGCACCATCCACGCGCCCTTCGACTGCGACACCTGTCATGCCCAGCCCCTCGACGTGCTCAGCCCCGGCCACCTGTTCGTCGGCGACATCAACCCGGCGGTGGCCGAGGTCGACTTGTCCGGCGGGCTGTCGGCCTCGGGCGTCTGGGCGGCGGGCGGCTGCAGCAACCTCTACTGCCACGGCTACAATGGCCTCAGCAACGGTGCTTTGGCCCATGACGCCGGCCCTCAGGGCTGCGCCGACTGCCACCCCGACAGCACCAGCGGCTCGGCGGCCTGGCGGTCGCGGATGAGCGGCCAGCACGACCGCCATGTCAGCCGCTACGGCTGCCACGAGTGCCACGGCGACACGGTCAACGCTGCGGGCGCGGTGGTCGGCCCCACGCTGCACGTCAACGGCGTGGCCGACCTGCGCTTGCCCTCGACGATGGTGCGCAGCAGCGGCACCTGCGCCGGTACTTGCCACGGCGAAGAGCACGAAGCCGACCGCTGGTAGGGCGCAGCCTCCGCCCGGTCGTTTCGCGCAGGTCTGCCGCGCGCCGACCGAAAGGGGCGCTGGGGCGCGCCCCGTGCAGCCGACGCGTCATTGTGGGCCGGGGGCGGGCCCCGCTCGTCGTGCTATCGTCCGCGGGCCCAAGGGAGCTCCCATGAAACAGCAGCGCAGCGCCGAGACCGCCGAGCAAGGGGAGGGGTCGCGCGCTCCGGCCCCCGAGGCCGCCGGTCGGGCCCCCGGGAGCAACGCCGCCGCCCAAGACCGCCTGCGCGCCGCCCGGGGCCAGACCCCCGGCGACGGGATGGGCGCGGGCACCAGCGGCGGCGCCCGGCCGCGGGGCTGGGGCGAGGCCATCGGCTCCTTCAACGGGGTGACGGCCTACAGCAACGGCGGGGCCTCGCGCTATTGGGAGCGCGGAACCTACGGCTACATGTACCAGTGCGTCGAGTACGTCAACCGCTACAGCGTGAAGGCCAACGGCACCGGCAACATGATCGGCACCGGCAACGCCATCGACTACGCCGGTCGGTCGCGCTCCTCCTTCGGCTACACCTGGGTGGCCAACGAGGCCAGCGCTTCGCTGCCTGAAGCCGGTGACATCCTGGTGTTTGGCGGGGGCACCTTCGGGCACGTGGCCATCGCCACCCGGGGCGGCCCCGGCGGCGTCGGCATGATCCAGCAGAACACCAGCTCGGCCACCTCCTCGCTCACGGTCTCGGGCGGGCCTGGGCGCTACACCGTCGGCACCTGGGGCGGTCGGCGGCTGCTCGGCTGGCAGCACTACGGCGCCGTTCGCCGCGCGGCCCCCGCCGGCGACGCCCCGGCGCCCCGCGGCGGCGCCAGCAGCAGCGCGGCCACCTACACCGTGCGCCCCGGCGACTCCTTGTGGTCCATCGCCGCGCGCACCCTCGGCGATGGTTCGCGCTACACCGAGCTCGCCGCGCTTAACGGCCTGCGGGACCCTGGCCGCATCGTCACCGGGCAGGTGCTCAAGCTCCCGGGGCGGTCGGCGGCGGCCGCGGCGCCCTCGCCGACCGCGCCCAAGGCCCCCGCGCCAGCGCCGGTGGCGCCCAAGGTCGCGGCCCGCACCTACACGGTCCGCCGCGGCGACTCCCTGTGGGACATCGCCGAGCGCTCGCTGGGCGACGGGTCGCGCTACCGCGAGATCGCGCGCCTCAACGGCATCGCCAACCCGAGCCGCATCAGCGTCGGCGCCGTGCTCAAGCTGCCGAGCTGAGGCACGCTCCGGTCAGCGAATCGCGAGATTGACCTGACAGGCGTTGATCTCGACGAATAATCCCCGTGGAACACGTCGCGGGCTCAGGCGGAGGGGGCCGCCTCGCTGCGCCAGCCGCTGCCGCGCCACACGATCCGGGTCGGCCCGTGGACCGGCCGCGTGCTGGGCCACTCGGGGTCGCCCGGCAGCAGGATCGTGGTCTGCTCACCCGCGCGGATGAGGCGCGGCTGGATCGGCGGCACAGGGCGGGTGGCGGCCGCCGCCCAGACGCTCGGGAGGTCCGGCAGCGCGGCCAGCTCCTCCAAGGTGCGGAAGGTGGGGGGCGCCAAGAACACCCCGGGGGCGCTCAGGGCCTCGGCCGGCCGCAGCCAGCGGTGGTCGGTGGTCTCGGCGGCGTCGGCCTCGGCCACGGCGGCCCGGGGCACTAGCGCGACGAAAAACCGGGTATCGAACCGCTTTTGTTCCTCTTCGGGGGTGATCCACCACGCCCAGGGGCGCAGGCGATCGAGGTCGGCCACGAGGTCCGGCGCGTCGGTGAGCTTGGCCGCGCGGGCGTTGAGCTGGGCCCGCAGGTCGGCGGTGGGCGCGCCCGCGCCGAGCCACACGCCGCTCTCTTCAAAACACTCCCGGAGGGCCGCGACCGCCGAGGGCCGCCAGCTCGGGTCGGGCAGGCCGTCGCCGCCGGTGGTGGGCACGGCCGCGTCTTCGGGCTCGACCCGCCCGCCGGGGAAGACCCAGGCGTTGGGGAAGAAGCTCGCGCTGTGGGTGCGGCGCAGCAGCAGGACCTCGGGGCCGTGATCGCCCTCCCGCAGGACGATCACGGTGGCGGCAGGGCGGGCGGGCGCGGTCATACGGTCTCCGGGTCGGTCAGGAGGGCCGCCAGGGCGGCGAGGGTGGGCTCGCCTTCAGCGCCCACGGCGGCGCGCAGGCGCCAGGCCCGGGCGTCGGGGTCCTCTCCCGGCGGGCCCGGGGCGGCCCAGGCGTCTACCGCCCGGAGCACCGCCGACCAGGGGTGGCGCTGGGCGTGGGGCGGGCCCTGCAGCTCGTGCTGAACGACGAGCAGCGCGTTGATCAGCGGGTCGGCCGCCCCGAGCGCCAGCAGCGGCGGGCTGAGGGCGGCGGCGGAGCGGGCGGTGGGGCCGAGGCCGCGCAGCAGCAGGGCGACCGCCGCGAGGCGCGCCCGCTCCGCCGGCTCGCCGCCCCACAGGAGCAAGATCGCGGCGGCGCGGCGCGCGGCGGGCTGCCCGACCGCCGGGAGCAGGGCGGGCGCCTGGAGGATCCACCGCAGGGTGGCGAGGGGCAGGGCCGCGAGCTCGGCGCTCACCGCCCGCGCCTCGGCCAAGGTGGCCTGCTGCAGGGCCTCGTCGCGGGCGCACAGGCGCGCGGCGCGGAGGGCGGCCCGCAGGCCGAGGGCGGCGGGATCGGTCTCCCAGGGCGAGGCGCTGGCGTAGAGCCGGGGCGGCAGCAGCTCTAGGCCGGGGGCCCCGGGCACGGTCACCGGGCCGCCCACCAGGGTGGGGTTGTGGTGCGCCGGCACCGGGGCCTCCCCCCAGAGCTGCCGGGCCCAGGCGTTGAGGCCCGCCTCGTCGAACCGCGCCAGCAGCCGCACCCCGCCGACCCCCTGGGCCTCGCAGCGGGCCCGCAGCGCGGCGTAGGCGGCGGCCTGGGAGGGGCCCGGGCTCAGGATGCGCTCCGAGATCACGACGCGGCCGTCGAGCCAGTGCAGCTCGGTGGGCCGGGGCAGCTCGGCCAGCACCGCCGTCACGCCGCGGCAGGCGCTGTCGACATTGGCGTGCCCGTCGGGGTACTCGGCGAGGGTCTCGCGCAGGTGCTCCAGCCGCCCCACGAGGTTCGTGAGGTGGGTGGCGAGGTGGCGGGCGTCGGTTGCGCTCATGGCAAGGTCCTCGGCGCGGGGTGGGGTCGTCCGCGCTCAGCGCGCGGCGCCGAGCACTTCTCGCAGGTCGGGGCGCAGCTCGGGCCACCGCCGGCCGAGCTGGTCGAGGGCGGCGCGGCCCTGCGGCCCGCAGGCC